>NZ_JBEUEL010000013.1:0-70877 GCF_041725775.1 Pueribacillus sp. YX66
CAGGTTTTCCTTTTTTGGCTCTGACGAGAGAATGATAATAAATAGAATTTTCTGATCTTATTTATGCAACACTAGTGTATTTAAATATGTTAAGTGAAAATGTCGCAAAGCAAGGTGGACATGTCTTTTTTGCAGAAACGGCAGAAGAAGCGAATGCGTACATTAAACAAGTTGTACAGGCTAAAAACGCTAAGAAAATCGTAAAGTCAAAATCAATGGTCACAGAAGAAATTAATTTAAATGCTGAATTGCAAGAAATGGGATGCGATGTCGTTGAGACAGATTTAGGTGAATACATTTTACAATTAGATGAAGATCCGCCTTCACATATCGTCGTTCCAGCGTTACACAAAAATAAAGAACAAATTCGGGATACATTTAGAGAAAAGAAAAATTATACGAAAACAGAAAAGCCTGAAGAGCTAACTCTTTTCGCGCGAGAATTGCTTCGTAAAGAGTTTCTGTCTGCCGACCTAGGGATTACGGGGTGTAACTTTGCTGTAGCTGAATCAGGCTCAATTACACTTGTTACAAATGAAGGGAATGCGAGACTCGCAACTGCGATTCCGAAAACGCAAATTACAGTTATGGGGATGGAGAGAATCGTTCCAACTTGGGAAGAGCTAGATATTTTGGTAAGTCTTCTCACTAGAAGTGCCGTTGGGCAAAAGTTAACTTCCTATATTACAGGCTTAACTGGTCCTCATGAGGATGGAGCAGTTGATGGTCCTGAAGAATTCCACCTTGTTATCGTTGATAATAAACGTTCGGAAGCGTTAGGAACAGCATTTCAGTCAGCACTGCATTGTATTCGTTGTGCGGCTTGCATTAATGTCTGTCCTGTTTACAGTCATGTCGGAGGTCATTCGTACGGTTCCATTTATCCAGGTCCGATTGGTGCTGTACTCAGTCCGATACTCGGTGGTTATGGTGATTATAAAGAATTACCATATGCATCAAGCTTATGCGCAGCTTGTACAGAAGCGTGTCCTGTAAAAATTCCGTTGCATGAATTACTCATCGAACACCGTCGTCAGATCGTAGAAGATGAAGGTGAGGTAACAACGTATGAGAAGCTCGCGATGAAAGGGTTTGAAATCGGTGTGAAATTGCCGAGTATGTTTAAAATGGGAACGAAAGTCGCACCGTATGTTTTAAAGCCATTTACGTCTGATGAGAAAGTTACAAAAGGTCCCGGACCGTTAAAAGAGTGGACGACAACACGCGATTTTCCTACTCCGAAAAAAGAACGTTTTCGTGATTGGTTTAAAAACCGTGAGAAAGGAAGGAACGAACATGACGACAAGACAGATTCATAATCGGGAAAAATTTTTACGGCGCATTAGTGAGAAGTTAAATCGGCCCCAGCCAGAGCAAGTTGAGCGCCCAACGTGGTCATATGCTCCTCAATTCGACGTGTTGAAGGACGCTACGGATGATGAACTTGTTAACGTGCTCGTTGAACAGTGCGAGCGAATTCATACTAATGTACGAAAGACGACAAGTGATTCGCTTTCTGAAGCACTGAAGGCTGTTATTGAACATGAATCGGCAAAGACTGTCATTACGTCAAACGATCCTCGTTATGAAGAATTCGGCTTAGGCTTATTGTTAGACGAAGAGTTGCCCTCTGAAGGCTGTGATGTTCATCGTTGGAATCCTGAGTTAAAGAGGGAAGAAAACATTGCAATTGCTGAGAAAGCTCATATCGGCATTACATTTAGCGAAATTACACTTGCTGAATCAGGAACAGTCGTCTTATTCAGTAATGCTGACACAGGTCGAACCGTTAGTTTACTGCCTACAACCTATGTCGCGATTATCCCGAAAAGCTCAATCGTGCCACGCATGACACAAGCAACTGCAGAAATTCATAAGCGCATCAAGCGCGGAGAAGTAACCCCGTCATGCATTAACTTCATTTCCGGACCAAGTAATAGTGCTGATATTGAATTAAACCTCGTTGTCGGTGTGCATGGACCTATCCGTGCCTATTACATTGTTGTCATGGATAAATAAACGAGATTAAAAAAATAGCAGAATGGATTGCGCAGTATGAATCCTTTCCTGCTATTTTTTGTGTATTCGGTTTTAAATGTGCTTAGAGATGAGGATAGAGAGTTAATCAGAAAAGAGAAACGTAACGGTGAATGATCGAATACGTGGATGGAGTCAATCTATAATGCACTAACGAATTTCCAGACGTATACAAGCTCAGTTTGTTCAGAACGCCCCCTTTGACATATGGTCAACGATTGTTGTACTAAAATTTTGTCCAATGTTCCTCCTATCAGTCCTATCAATTCCATGACTTAAGTATTTACTGAAGCAATACTATGAACAGAACTTAGCGTAAAAATTGTAAAAACTTTTCACTTAAAAACATGTGAAATTAATACTAGTTATAAAAACAATAAAAGAGGGTATACATATACTAGTAGGAATAGGCTACAAATTGCCAAAGGAGGAATAAATGTTGCATAGTCGAAATAAAAATTTAAGTTTATTTGATCGAACAGATATGTTTACTTTGTCTACGGGTGTCATCGTTTTAAGTTCCATTGTTATTATTTTAGCGAAATTAATTCCGTGACTACGTTTTAGTACCTGTAATTAGGTACTTTTTTGTTTACGATTTAAAAACTTTCATTGACATTGTTATAGTACAATGTTTTAATATATTTAAACTTATCAGATGTCTGATAAGTGATCTCTAAGTTTCTGAACAAGAAGATTTATAGATTTTTAGACTAAGAGAGTAAGACATGAGGATAAGGAGGGGTTACATGCTTCAAGCTGAGAAAATCTCTGGTAAAAAGGTATCTGACATCGTTGTAGAGCAAATCGAAGATTGGATACGTTCTGGCAAAGTAACTCCAGGAGAGAAACTACCGTCCGTTCGTGAGTTGTGTGAGATGTTTGATGTCGGGCGCTCAGCTGTCCGGGATGCACTAACGACGTTAAAAGGTAGAGGTCTTGTAGACGTTAAGCACGGTGAAGGAACGTTCGTTTGCCATCTAGATACAGCTCAGCTTATTCCCGATGTACTACTCGTTAGAAAAAGTGATATTAATAAGCTTTATCAAGTTCGCAAAATTTTGGAAGTCGGGATTGCTGAAACTGCTGCTGTTAATGCAACAGAAAAGCAGCTAGCGAATATGAAGCAAGCGCTAGATGAACTGGCAGATGCGAAGACGCTAGAAGCGTGGGAAGCGGATTATCGTTTTCACGAAGAAATCGTCAAAGCGAGTGGGAATGAAATATTGATTGATTTGATGGAAATGGTGTCAACGACGACGAAAAAAGCGATTATGGATTGTCAGCGGATTATTTTATCAGATCACTCTTTATCTTCTCATGTTATGAAACAGCATATTGATATTTATGAGGCGATTAAAGCGCGCCAGCCGAAACAAGCTAGAGAAGCGATGTACCGGCATTTAAATTATGTTGAACAATTGTTGAATAGTAATGTCACAGAATAAGCAATCAGAAATTGAAAGGAGTGCGGCAATGATGATTTCTTCTGATTTAGAAGGCGTATTGCCAAAGGAACAAATTAAACATCATGACGGGAAACAACATATACTCGGAAATGGTGGAGCACAAATTATAGAAGTGCTTTCGGAAGAAGAGATTTCTAAAGTGCTTGCATACGCACATAAATATGAGAAAACGGTAAATATCATTTCAGGGGGTACGAAAAGAGGGTACGGCGGAACATTAGAGCAAGCTGACATTTTGTTGTCACTTGCGAAATACAGTGGAATCGTCGAGCATTCAGTCGGTGATTTAACGTTAACGGTGAAGCCGGGAACGACGTTAAAAGAAATATCTGACGAACTTGCAAAAAAAGGACAACGTCTCGCTCTTGATACGCCATGGCCTGAACATGCAACAATCGGAGGAATTCTATCAGCAAATGATAGCGGTCCGAAACGTCTTCTCTTCGGATCTGGTCGTGATTTAGTGATCGGTACTAGAATCGTATATGCCGATGGTCGTGTCATCCGAACTGGTGGAAAAACAGTGAAAAACGTTGCGGGTTATGACATGAACAAATTATTTATCGGTGCGATGGGAACACTCGGCGTCATTAGTGAAATTACAATAAAACTTCGTCCTTTACCAAAATTTGAAGGCTTAACACTCTTGCATTTCCAAGACGGGAAAGCACAGGATATGCGTGATTTTACGGTCCGTATTCTTGATTCTATGATGGAGCCTGTTTCTTTAGAAGTTTTAATGCCACCTTTATCTGAAAAGTTAACAGGTAAGCGTACATATACGCTTGCAATCGCATTTGAAGACCGTGAAAAAGCCGTTATTTATCAAGAAAATTGGGTGAAAGAAAACTTACCGGAAAGTGTTGAGTATACAATTTTACATGAAGAAGAAGCTCGTGAGTGGTGGGAGCGTTTCCGTCATATTGGACCGAATGGTCACGATGACGATGAAAATGAAGCGAACACACAAGCTGCGTTTAAAATCGGTTCGAATAACTTGGATGTCATCCCTTCATTAGAAGCAGCCGAATCATTAGCTTTAGAATTCAACGTGTCAGTTGAAGGTCACGGTGGAGCTGGACATGGGATTTCAAAAGTATTTGTGAAAGGTTTCCCAGAAGATATCGTGTCTTTCAGTAAGGCATTACGAGCAAATGTTGAACAAAAACGTGGCTATGTCATCTGTACCCATGCTCCGTACGCGATTAGAGGAACGATTGATGCATGGGGGGAGAAACCTGGTTATTTTCCAATTTTAGAAGGCATTAAGCTTGCGAATGATCCAAAGCGGATTTTAAACCGCCAGCGTTTTGTAGGAGGTATTTAACATGAGTGTAGATGAAAAAAATCTTTCCATTCCGTTAAAGCAAGATGATCCTTCTTGCAATACGGCGACTCTTGGAAACTTCTTATGGGATGATCTCCCGGATGAAAATAAATGGGCGGATTGTGTTCACTGTGGGATGTGTCTCGAAGCCTGTCCGACATATCAAGAGACAGGTGAAGAGCATCAGTCACCGAGAGGTCGTGTTTATTTAATTAAAGCAGTTGCTGAAGGAAAAATTGATGTTAATGAAGCGTTTTCTAAGCCGATCTTTGACTGTTTAGACTGTCGTGCGTGTGAGACGGCATGTCCAGCGTCTGTACAAGTCGGTGGCCTAATTGAAGAAGCACGTGGGCAAATTCGTCAAGCGATGCCATTAGAAGGTATATCTGGTGCGGTTAGCAAAACAGTCTTAAAAGGATTCTTCCCGCATCCGAGCCGTATGAATAAGCTTGGTAGCTTGATGAAACTCTATCAAAAGAGCGGTATTCAAAAAGTTGCTAGAAAAACAGGTTTGCTGAACATTTTACCGACGCACTTAAAAGATATGGAAGCGATTCTTCCTGAAGTAGGCAAACCAGTACTAAGCACATATCCTGAAGTTGTTCCAGCTGAAGGTGAGCGTAAAGGAAGTGTCGCGTTGCTGACAGGTTGTGTCATGGACGTTATGTTTAGTGATATTAATGAAGCGACGATCCGCGTCTTAACACATAATGGCTATGATGTTCATTTGCCGAAAAATCAACGTTGCTGTGGAGCACTTCACATTCACGCAGGGGATCGAGACACAGGTAAATCACTTGCAAAGCAAAACATCGAAGCGTTCAAAGACTTTGATAAAGTACTTGTCAACGCTGCTGGCTGTGGTGCGGCATTACAAGAATATGATGAGCTATTCCGTAACGATCCTAAAATGTTACCTATTGCAAAGGAGTTTTCTGCAAAAGTTGAGGACATTTCAAAGTTTTTATATGACAACGACTTTAAACGCCCTAACGTTGAAGTGAAAACTAGAATTACGTATCACGATGCGTGTCACTTAGCTCACGCTCAAGGTATTCGCTTCGAACCACGTCAACTATTAAAAGAGATTCCAGGTGTTGAATTAGTTGACTTGCCAGATGCTGATCGTTGCTGTGGAAGTGCTGGAATTTATAACATTACGCATCCAGAAATGGCAAGTAAATTACTAGAAAGAAAAATTGACGACATTCCAGAAGATGTTGAAATGATTTCAATGGGTAACCCAGGTTGTATGATGCAAATTGCGATGGGTGTTAAAAAGTACGGCAGAAGTGAGAAGGTAGTTCATACTGTACAATTGCTTGACTGGGCTTATGAAAAAGAGAAAAAAGAAGCTGAAAAACTTATGGAAGTGTAAGGGGGGCTGATTGAATGTTTGGAAGAAAACGAAGAAAACAACCGGAAGATTTACTCGTTCGCAAATTAATGAAGATCGTTGGGGAAAATGATGTTTTATATTTAAAAGAAGACTTAGTCGCTTACAATTGTGATGGTTTTACAATGACAACAGGAATGCCAAGAGCCGTTGCCTTTGTGCATAATACAGAAGAAGTTTCACAGATTGTAAAGCTTTTAAACAAAGAAAACGTTCCTTACATTGCTCGTGGGGCAGGAACAGGTTTAAGTGGAGGAGCAACTCCTCTAGGGGGCGAAGTCATCATTAGTATGGTCCGCATGAAAAAGCTCCTTCACGTAGATTTAGAAAATCGGAAAGCGGTCGTAGAGCCAGGTTACATTAACTTAAAATTGACTCAATCGATTTCTGATAAAGGTTATTATTACGCTCCAGACCCCTCGAGCCAATACGCCTGTACGATCGGTGGGAACGTGGCAGAAAACGCTGGTGGAGCTCATTGTCTAAAATATGGGGTTACGACGAACCACATTCTTGGCTTAGAAGTTGTGCTTCCGAACGGTGAAGTTGTTGAAATTGGAGAGGAAGGTATTCCAGACCGTCCCGGTTATGATTTGCTCGGTCTATTAACGGGATCAGAAGGTACACTAGGGATCGTTACGAAAATTACGTGTAAAGTATTAAAAAATCCTCAAGGCAAGAAAACAGTCCTTGCGTATTTCGATGATATTAACGATGCGAGCCAGGCGGTATCCGATATTATCTCTGCTGGGATCATTCCGGCTGCACTTGAAATGATGGATAATACCGCGATTCACGGTGTGGAGTCGGGAGCGCATCCGGTAGGACACCCAAGAGATATTGCAGCATTTTTACTCATTGAAGTAGACGGAATTGAAGCTGGAATTGACGACCAAATGGATGAAATTGTCGCTGTTTGTAACAACAACAATGTTCGTGAAGTAAAAGTTGCACAAACAGAAGAAGAGCGAGAACGTTGGTGGGCAAACCGTAAAACTGGTTTCAGTGCGATGGGAGCCATCTCACCAGATTACCTCGTTCAAGACGGTGTAATCCCGAGAACACGTCTACCAGAAGTACTAACAAAAATTGGAGAAATTAGTAAAAAATATAACCTCCGCATTGCAAATATTTTCCATGCGGGAGATGGAAATCTCCACCCGCTCGTCCTTTATGATGCAAGAGTTCCAGGTGAAGCAGAACGAGCCTCAAAAGCAGGTTCTGAATGCTTAAAAGTTTGTGCTGATGCTGGCGGCTCAATTACAGGTGAACACGGTGTCGGTATTGAGAAGAAAGAAGAAATGCGCTTTATTTTCTCAGATGAAGAAATTGAAGCACAAACGAATATCCGTGCGGTCTTCAACCCAGAAGATTTATTAAATCCTGGTAAATTGTTCCCGCAACCAGGTCGTTGTGCAGAAATTAAGCAAGAACTAAAAAAAGCAGAAGCACGATAAAATAAAGGTAAATGAATGGGCAATTGCCCATTCACTGCCTCTCATTGTGCCTTCTTTTAGCTTTTTTTAAAGAGTATAATCGCGAGTCGATGGGAACAACAGTAATGAACATGTACATAAAAAATTTAGCAATTCGACAGGTTAGGAGTGTTTAATATGAAATTTGCTCGTTTTAAAAAAGACAACACCATTTATCAAGGAATCGTTACTGATGCAGGGATTCAACAGATTGAAGGGGATCCTTACACGAATTGGTCTAAGACAGACAAGCTATTTAAACTCGAAGAAGTCGAACTGTTAGTTCCATTTGAACCACGCCACATCATTGGAATTGGTGCAAACTATGTTGGTAACAAAGCGGAATTACCGAATGAATTGCCTGAAATCCCTGTGTTCTTTTACAAACCGACGTCATCCGTTATTGCAACAGGTGAGCCCATTGTCATTCCAGATTCTATTGATGAAGTGAAATTTGAATCTGAGCTTGCGGTTGTTATCGGTAAACGTGCAAGTAACATCTCGGAAGATGAAGTTACAGATTACATTTTCGGTTATACCGTAGCAAATGATGTGACAGCACCACAGTTTTTCCGTGAAGATGGACATTGGACTGTAGGTAAATCGTTTGACACGTTTACGCCAATCGGACCGTTCGTAGAGACAGAACTTGATCCAGACAAAGTCGTTGTAAAAGCGTACCTAAACGGTGAGAAAAAACAAGATAGTGAAACATCACTAATGATCGTATCGATGCGGAAAATGGTCGCTTATTTATCAAAAGTGATGACGCTTGAAGCTGGAGACGTCATTTTAACAGGAAGCCCATTAGGAGCTGTTATGATGAAAGCTGGCGACGAAATCGTTTGTGAAATTCAAGAAATTGGACAGTTGCGAAATCCAGTAAAATAGGGGTAAAATCCAAGTTATTTTCAGAAATGAAAAAAGAGGAAATAAAAATTTTAAAAAAACCTTTCTTTTTCCTCTTTTTTTGTATATTATGTTATATAACAATATTAATTTCAGAACGTTGTTTATGAACAGTTCTAGAAAAAATGTTGTTATTTACTATAATGAAATAATTTTCTGAAAATGTAAAGAGGGGGATTCCTAATGGGAACAGGAACATTGGCCATTCTCGCTTTATTGCCAATAGTCGTTGTTGGTATTTTCCTAGTTTGGCTTCGATGGCCAGCTAGTCGAGCGATGCCACTATCGTACATCGTTGCTGTCTTATTGGCATTGTTTGTTTGGAAGGTTGACTTTTCACAAGTCGCCGCTGCATCCGTGCATGGTCTTATTACAGCGATTACGCTATTATTTATCATTTTTGGTTCAGTATTATTATTGAACACACTTCAAGAAAGTGGCGGACTACATACGATTCGTCGCGGATTTACAGATATTACACCAGATCGTCGGATTCAAGTGATTATTATTGCATGGCTCTTCGGTTCATTTATCGAAGGAGCATCTGGATTTGGTACACCTGCAGCGGTAGCAGTCCCACTTTTAGTCGGTCTCGGTTTTCCACCGATGGCGGCTGTCGTATCAGGCATGATTATTCAAAGTACGCCCGTTTCGTTTGGCGCTGTCGGTACACCGATGCTTGGGGGAGTTGGTCCTGGAATGGGGGCAGCCGGTCTCGATGATGTTGATGGTTTTGTATTTGAGACAGCGGCAAAAGTTGCAACGCTTCATACCATTGCAGGGCTTTTCGTCCCATTAATGTTAGCGGCGTTTTTAACACGATTTTTCGGAAAAAACAAATCGTTTAGTGAAGGATTAAAAGTATGGAAATTCGCACTTTTCGCATCACTGTCAATGACAATTCCTTACGTTATTGTTGCACACGTGCTTGGCCCAGAATTTCCATCAATGATTGGGGGACTAATCGGTTTAGCGATTGTGATTCCAGCTGCGAAGAAAGGATTCCTTATGCCAAAAGACGAGGTATGGGATTTTGAACCGAAAGATCGTTGGGATCCGCTATGGACAGGTAAATTAGAAATTAAAAACAACGATTTATATGCTGGAAAAATTAGTATGGTTCGCGCATGGTCACCGTATATTTTCGTCGCGTTGTTGTTGCTTGCGACAAGATTAATCGGACCATTGCAAACAGCCATTCGTGATGTAAAAATCTCGATTCCAAACATTTTTGGAACAGACATTTCTTCAAATTGGGAAATTTTATATTCACCAGGATTTGTTTTTATCGTCGTTTCAGTCATAACCTTTTTTGTTCACAAGATGAATGCTTCTGATTACGCAAAAGCTTGGAAAGAATCTGCGAAAACGATGATCGGCGCTTCAACTGCTCTCGTTTTTACTGTTCCAATGGTACAAGTCTTCATTAATAGTGATGGAGGAGCAGCTGGTTTTGTGGAAATGCCGATTGCACTTGCTGAAGGTGTTGCAGTTTTAGCTGGTTCAGTTTATCCAATCTTCGCTCCAATCGTTGGCGGACTTGGTGCATTCGTAGCGGGCTCGAACACAGTTAGTAATATGATGTTCTCCTATTTCCAATTTGGTGTTGCTGATCGAATTGGTGCCGATGGTTCATGGATGGTTGCACTTCAAGCGATTGGTGGAGCAGCTGGTAATATGATTTGTGTACACAACGTCGTTGCTGCATCAGCCGTTGTAGGTATGCTTGGTAAAGAAGGTCATGTGATTCGAAAAACGTTATTACCATTTGTCTATTACTCATTAATTGGTGGTTCCATCGGATATTCAATTATATGGACAGCCGAGAAAGGCATTTTCAATCTTGGATCGGTCATTGCTGTTCTCATTTGGATGTTCTTTATTTACATTATTGCAACGAACAACCGTCGTTTAACAGCGCTAGACCATGGAAAGATTTCAGCTTAATATATTCGCACACAAAAGAACTCTTTTAAATTCTGTTTCGCTCTGTTTTTCACACTTTATCTTTTTTCTTAGTCATTAATTGTATATTTTTGTAGAAAAAAGAAAAACTAAGAAAGAAAAAAAGAAGGAGTGTGATTGAATGATAAAAAAATATAGGTTACTTTTAACAGCAATGTTTGCGTTCTCCATTTTGTTAGCGGGTTGCGGAGATAATAATCAAGATCAACCTCCAGATAATAATACTCCTGGTGTAGAGGATGACAACGGTGGAGTAAATGATGATAACATGGATGGAGATAATGGTGATGCAGGTATAGGTGATGAAGATGATGATATGGATATGGGCCTTGATGAAGCCCAAGATGAAGTAGATGAGATCATCGATGAAAATGATGACGATACAAATCAGTAAATGTACGAAGCCTCAAGATTGATTATCTTGAGGCTTTACTAATCTTGAATTGATAATGTTTTTCTTTGCGTGATGGAAAGCTTACTTCTTGGAATGTGACGGTACCGTATTTATCAATTGTCAAAACAGTTGAACACCGTGTGCCATAATGGTTTGTTTCGATAAAAATGGATGACACTTGTTTTTCCATTTCAAGAGGAAGTCCAGTGTTCGGCAATGATTTTAGCGGGGCTTGTTTTTTGTCTGCCAGTAACTGAAAGAGTGCATCAGACTCAACTTTATTGTTTTCTACAAGGGATCGCAGTTGTTGTTTTCCTCTTTCTACTTTTGGCCACGGTGTATTCAACAAGTGATTGCTTAGACCGTGGATACCAATTGGTACTTTTTTTATTTCGTTTTCAACATTTGAATAATAGTAAAACGACTCTGTATCAGCAACGAAAACGTTAAACCCCGGGTAGTTGTTCCGTTCTTGTTGCAAATCTAGTAAAAATTCGTAAGGAGTTGCTTCTTCTGTCAAGAAATTCCTTACGATATGCCCCCGTGATTGTTTATTTTTATGATTTTGGTTCGGATCGCGAAAATTCGTTAATGCCGAAAACCGTCCTGTTTTAGTTATCCCAAGCCACGTTCCACGTTTCTCTAAATCTCTCCCAGCAAGGATGAACGGTTCATCTTCCCAAAAATGCGCTTCCTTAGTAGGACGGGCATAAAATTCATCTCGATTGGCAGCCACAATAAACGGATAGTCGGGATGGCTACGGTAAGCAACAAACAAAATACACATCGTTCAAGCTCCAATCTTTTGATAGTACGTTTCTATGTTATAGAAACATTGAGTTTTTCTAGTGGTGCTGAAAAAAGAAACGATTGCTGATTTTTCGGTTCATAGTAAACGAGCAATAGTGATTTTTTGTTTAAAATCTCTTTTGTCTTAAGTAAATGCTGAACATCGAACGGCACATAATCGACTACGGTATGTTTGTATAAATCTCTTTCGCTTAATTGTAACTTAGTAAATGCGTCTCCAAGTTGTTCAGGCTTTAGAAGCAATCTGTTTATTATCGTTTGACGTTCCTCTTTATTCATTGAGGATGGCCACCACAATTTTCGCGGTTTATGTTTATGATTATGCAAATAATCAAGTTTCATTAATGATTCGATTATTTCACGGTCTGGAAGTTTTTCATTTTTTATAAATTGAAGTAGACGTGTAAACAAATCTTCTAACTGGTGTCCGATTCGTGACCAACCTTGAGATTCCCAGTACGACCCAAATGTTTGGAAAAAGTCAAACGGTGTATCGAAACTGTGGGTGACAAGATATTCAAGTGTAATATCTATTCGATGGTCATTCCAATATTTGTTTAGAACGTCTTCAACTTGTTTAATTTTTACGATATCGGCGAACGATAAGACGTGATTCGACAAAATTTCATACGGTGCCTGATCCATATAAACGTAACCGAATTCGTCCGCTTGAATTCGTAGACCTGTTCCTCTTAATAATTTCAAAAAACCGAGCTGGAGTTCTTCGGGACGCATCGCAAAAACGTCGTTAAATGTTTTTCGGAACGATTGGTAATCTTCTTCAGGAAGTCCAGCAATTAAATCAAGGTGCTGAACGATTTTTTTGCCTTCTTTTACCATTGTAACGGTGCGTGCTAATTTTTCAAAGTTTTGGCGTCGTTTTATGAGTTTATTCGTTTCATCATTTGTTGATTGTACGCCGATTTCAAAGCGAAAAAGTCCTGGTGGTGCATGCTCATTAAGGAATTCCAACACTTCTGGCCGCATGATGTCCGCTGTAATTTCAAATTGAAATACACAACCTTCGCGATGATGGTCGATAAGAAATTGGAACATTTCCATTGCGTAGCTCTTGCGAATATTGAACGTCCGATCGACGAATTTGATCGTTTTTGCACCGTGGTTCATTAAGAATAAAATCTCATCTTTCATCCGATCAATGTTAAAGTAGCGAACACCGACTTCAATAGACGATAAACAAAACTGACACGAGAAAGGACAACCACGGCTTGTTTCGACGTATGTGACACGTTTTGCTAAATTAGGCAAATCTTCTTCAAATCGAAATGGGGATGGAATGTCATTTAGGTTCATTTTTTCTCGTGGATACGTAAATTTTATTTCTCCATTTTCTCGATACGCAATTCCATTTACATCTGAAAAGTTGCGATTTTCTTGAAGTGCATGAAGAAGGTCTTTAAACGTAGCTTCACCTTCACCGATGACGATGACGTCTACTTCTGGAATGCGCTTCATCCAATAATCTGTATCATATGAGACCTCAGGACCACCTAATACAATCGTAAGGTTTGGATTAATTTTTTTTAGCATATTAATGATCGGAATCGTTTCTTCGATGTTCCAAATGTAACAGCTAAATCCGATTACATCGGGATTTTTCGTAAATAGATCAGTTGCAATGTTTATCGACGGATCTTTGATCGTAAATTCAGCAATCTCAACTGGAAAATCAGGTTCTGCATACGCTTTTAAATAGCGTAGAGCGAGACATGTATGAATATATTTAGCATTTAATGTTGTCACAACAGTTTTCACGAATGTCAACTTCCTTTTATAGTGAACTTGGCTCTATTGTAACAGAAATTTGATTTATATGAAGGAAGCAGTGCTTGTAGCTAGTTGATATGGCTAATCCGGTATGGGAGTGTCAGTAGATTAAATAAAAAACCGCGCATGCTTTTTATGTGCATGGGCGGTTTGAATGGTAGGCTAGTTTTTTCATTGCGGATGCAATAGTATCCTCGGGAATTCTACTAACAACGTCAGTCTTTTGAAGAACGGTTAAATTTCGTTTGAAATGAAGCGGTAGGACTTGGCAAAATAAAAGACCCACGCTCCTTTTGATCATGGACAGGCACGTGGGAGAGATGACTTATTTTGGTTGCATGCGGATGGCTCCGTCGAGACGGATAGTTTCTCCGTTCAAATATGGATTTTCGATAATTTGTTTGACAAGTGAGGCGTATTCAATTGGGTATCCAAGCCGTTGCGGAAAAGGTACTGATGCTTCGAGTGCGTTGAAAACCTTTTCAGGAAGTTTTTCAAATAACGGCGTGTTAAATAATCCCGGTGCAATTGTCATGACACGAATGCCGAGGCTTGCTAAGTCACGTGCAATTGGCAACGTCATTCCGACGATACCACCTTTCGATGCGCTGTAAGCTGCTTGGCCGATTTGGCCATCAAAAGCAGCGACTGATGCTGTATTTATAATGACGCCACGTTCACCGTTTTCGTTCGATTCGTTTTCTGCCATCTTTTCGGCTGCGATACGTATCGTATTAAATGTCCCAATCAAGTTGATATCAATCACTTTTTTAAACGTTTCTAAACGATGTGGTCCATGTTTACTATATGTTTTTTCTCCGTTACCTATGCCCGCACAATTAACAGTTGCAGTGACTTCACCGAATCGATTTACAACTTCTGAAAATGCAGTTTCGATGCTTTCTTCACTTGTGACATCAGTATTAATAAACATGACTTGTTCACCAAGTACCTCAACAAGTTGCGTTGCTTTTTCTTCGTTAACGTCAAATATAGCTGCTTTTCCTCCGTTTGCAACGATTTTTCTTACTGTTGCTTCTCCTAATCCTGATGCACCGCCTGTAACAACAGCCACTGTTTTATCGATGTTCATTACACTGCCTCCTATATTAATCTAATCGTTCGATAATTGTTGCGTTCGCCATTCCGTGTCCTTCACACATCGTTTGAAGTCCATAACGACCGCCTGTTCTTTCTAGTTCGTGAAGCATCGTACACATGAGACGGCCACCGCTTGCGCCGAGTGGATGACCGAGTGCGATTGCACCGCCGCTTGGGTTTAATTTTTTAGGATCGGCACCCGTTTCTTTCAGCCATGCAAGTGGGACAGGAGCGAATGCTTCATTCACTTCGAAAATATCAATATCATCAATCGTTAAGCCTGCTTTTTGCAACACTTTTTCTGTAGCTGGAATAGGTCCAGTTAACATTAAGGTCGGATCAGATCCGACAACAGTACGAGCAAGAACGCGAGCGCGAGGTTTCAGTCCTAACTGTTCAGCTTTTTCACGAGACATAATTAAAAGAGCTGATGCCCCATCACTAATTTGGCTAGAATTTCCAGCATGGATGAGACCGTCTTCTTTAAAAACAGGTTTTAAACCTGCTAGTATCTCAACGGTTGTATCGGGGCGAATACCTTCATCATGTTTGACTGTCGTCGTTGTCCCATCAGGCAATGTGACGTCTATTGGAACAATTTCTTTTTCAAACCGACCTTCTTGTTGTGCTACATAAGCTCTTCGGTGACTTTCTACAGAAAACTCGTCTAATGTCGTTCGATCAAAACCCCATTTTTCCGCAATTCGTTCTGCAGATAATCCTTGGTTAATTACTTCGTATCTTGACGTGAGCTTTTCGCTATACGATGCTCCTTTCATGCTTGAGCCCATAGGTACTCTTGACATATTTTCAATTCCACCAGCAATAACGACGTCCATATCACCACTAATAATCGCTTGTGATGCAAAATGAACGGCTTGCTGACTTGAGCCACATTGCCGGTCGATCGTTGTGCCGGGCACTTCAATTGGCAGACCTGCGATTAATGTTGCGATCCGTGCAATGTCACCACCTTGTTCACTCACTTGTGACACACAGCCGAGAATGACATCTTCAATGATGTCAGGCGAAACTCCAGCTCGGTTCACTAATTCTTTTAAGACCGTTGCAGCAAGTTCATCAGGCCGAATCCCACTCAAGGCACCATTCCTTCTCCCTGTTGGCGTTCGTACAGCTTCTACAATGACCGCTTCTCTCATGTTTATTCGCTCCTTTATTGATGTTCATTCATACTACCTGTTATCATTATATTCTAAATAATTTATACAAATCAAGAAAGTTTGTTTATAATCAAGATAACGTATCCATGTGAGATTTCAATTGAAAGAGGAGAAGAGAGAATGTTGGAAAAAATCGCAAAACAAGTTACACTCCCTGCTTTATTATTAGATTTGCAAGCGTTTGATAACAATTGTGAACAAATTGCGCACAAGGCTAATGGGAAAAAAATTCGAATTGCTACAAAATCGATTCGTTCAGTCGATGTTTTACAAAGAATTTTGCACTCCAATGAGACGTATCAAGGATTAATGTGCTTTAGTCCAAGGGAGGCGGTGTTTTTAGCGGACAAAGGCTTTGATGATATTTTGTTAGGTTATCCTTGCTCGGACGAAGAGGCGTTGAAAGAGATTGCGACATTAACGGTCAAGGGAAAGACTATTTTTTGCATGGTAGACGCACAAGAACATATCGATTTGCTAGAATCGCTCGCCATCGAAACGAACGGGAAATTTTTTGTTTGTATTGATGTAGATATGAGTTCGGCGTTTCCGATGCTGTACTTCGGTGTAAGGAGATCGCCGTTAAAAGACGTTACTTCTGTATTAGCATTAGCAAATAAAATCAAACAATCCTCACGTGTTGAATTGAGAGGGTTGATGGGTTATGAAGCGCAAATTGCTGGTGTCGGAGATAATGTACCTGCTCAAAACTTAAAAAACAAAGTAGTTAACACGTTGAAGAAAAAATCAATTAAAGAAATTGAACGAAAGAGAAAAGCAGCAGTCGATGCTTTAAAAGAAGCGGGTTTTTCATTAGATTTTATTAATGGTGGCGGAACTGGAAGTTTACACACGACATCAACAGAAGATGTTGTCACAGAGGTGACAGTCGGTTCCGGATTTTACTCCCCACTATTATTCGACTATTATAAACATTTTAAATATAGTCCGTCGCTGTATTTTGCTTTACCTGTCGTGCGTAAGCCAGCGTCTAACATTTTTACATGTTTAGGTGGGGGATATATTGCGTCAGGACCTCACGGGAAAGATAAAGTTCCCCAACCGGTGTACCCGCCTAATGGGAGGTTACTCGATTTAGAGGGAGCCGGTGAAGTACAAACCCCAATAATGTTTGAAAACTCACAATTAAACATTGGTGACCCGGTATTATTTCGGCATGCAAAAGCAGGAGAAATTTGTGAGCGCTTTAATGAAATTGTTTGTTTCCACGGCAATGAAATCGTTCAACACTATAAAACATATAGAGGGGAAGGAGTTTCATTTCTATGATCATGAAAACAGTAGAACAAAAGATGTGGAGAAATTGGGCACATACGAGTGAAAGCAGACCAGCGAAAACATTTTATCCAGCGTCAATTACTGATGTATGTACAATCGTAAAAGAAGCGATTCTACAAAATAAAACGATTCGAGTTGTCGGGGCAGGACATTCGTTTACACGTTTAGTGCAAACGGATGATTGGCTAATATCACTCGATTATTTAACAGGCATCGATGATCTGAACGAAGACGAAAAAACAGTGACCGTGTTCGCTGGAACACGGTTATATGAACTTGGTGAAGAATTAGGAACACGTGGATATTCACAGGAAAACCTAGGAGACATCAATGTTCAAAGTGTTGCCGGTGCGATATCAACGGGGACACACGGTACAGGCATTGCATTTGGAAACCTTTCGTCACAAGTAACTGAAATTGTACTCGTCACTGCTATGGGAGAAGTATTAACTATTTCAGAGGAAGAAAATCCTTATCTGTTAAAAGCATGTCTTCTGTCGTTAGGCACTTTAGGGATCATTGTGAAAGTGACGTTTAAAATTGTAAAAAGTCCTGTTTATGAGTTCCATAGTTATAAACTAGAATATCGGAAATTAGAAGCACAACTCGAACAATTGATAGAATCGAACCGCCATTTTGAGTTCTATTTGTTTCCTTATTCGGAACTCGTGCAAATAAAAACGATGAACATAACGGAGAAGCAGCCACAAAAAGCATCGTTCTATCACTTTAAAAATTTGCTATTAGAAAACTATTTGTTCTATCTCATAAGTGAATGTTGCAGGTTATTGCCGAAAACGAGCAAGTTTTTTAGCCGAGTGTCAGCGAAAGGAGTGGGAACGTCAACAATTTCAGCTTACAGTTATCAGTTGTTTGCGACACCACGACTCGTACGTTTTCGCGAAATTGAATATTGTATTCCATTACATTGTTTGACCGACGCCTTGCGAGAAGTTCGTGAAACAATTGAGAAAAATGAGTATGCGGTACACTTTCCAATTGAATGCCGTACTGTGAAAGCAGACGATATCTGGCTTAGTCCATCGTATGAGCGTGACTCAGCATATATCGCGTTCCATATGTACAAAGGTATGCCGTATGAACAGTATTTTTATGATATGGAAGAAATTATGCAAAAATATGAAGGTAGGCCTCATTGGGGAAAAATGCATAGCGTAAATCGAGAACAATTAAATAAGCTTTATCCGAGATTACAAGAGTTTCTTCATGTTCGTAAACAACTCGATCCCGATGGCTTATTTTTAAATCCGTATTTAACTGACCTGTTTGGAATAGAGGAGAAGGAAACTGTGAATCTATAATCAAATGACTTTTTGAAATAGAAGCTATAAAATTATAACAAAAAATAAAAATCACATATTGACGCTTTTAATGAGAGCGTTTACAATAATAGAAACTGAATGACTGCTCAGTTTGTCTAAAAATACGTTACAATTATGGGATTTTTTGGAAATTTCATAAAAGGAGGGTGGAGTCGTGAAACATCTTTATTTGTCAGAAGAACACCAAATTTTTCGTCAAGCGTTACGAAGATTTTTAGAAAAAGAAGCGGTTCCAAACTACGAACAATGGGAGAAAGATCGTATAATTCCTAGAGAATTTTGGACGAAGATGGGTGAGCAAGGTTTTCTCTGCCCTAATATTGACGAAGAGTATGGTGGATCAAATGTTGATTGGGGCTTTAATGTCGTTATTAATGAAGAGCTGGAACGCGTAGGTTCAAGTTTAGTCGGTATCGGTTTGCATAGCGATATCGTCGTTCCTTACATTACTACCTACGGAACGGAAGAACAGAAAGAGCGTTGGCTGCCGAAATGTGTTTCAGGTGAGATGATTACAGCGATTGGTATGACAGAGCCAGGCACAGGTTCGGACTTAGCAAACATTAAGACGACTGCTATTAAAGATGGAGACTATTATATTGTTAACGGTCAAAAAACGTTTATAACTAACGGAATTCATGCGGATCTCGTGATTATTGCTTGTAAAACAGATCCAAATGCAGTTCCGAAGCATCAAGGCATCAGTTTACTAGCAATTGAGCGCGGAACACCAGGTTTTTCTCGTGGAAGAAAGCTAGATAAAGTCGGTTTACATGCCCAAGATACGGCTGAATTAATTTTTGAAGAGTGTCGAGTACCAGCTAAAAATTTAATCGGGAATGAAGGCGAAGGTTTTAAATATATGATGGAAAAACTTCAGCAAGAACGTTTAGTCGTTGCTCTCGCTGCACAAGTTTCATCTGAAGTGATGCTTTCGCAAACGATTGATTATGTGAAAAGTCGTGAAGCATTCGGACAGCCGATAAGCAAATTTCAAAACACGCAGTTTAAAGTTGTCGAAATGGCAACACAAATTGAAGTAAGTCGCTCATTTCTCGATCAACTCATCGCTGAGCATCTTGAAGGAACAGATGTCGTAACTAAGGTTTCGATGGCGAAGTGGTGGATAACAAATATGGCGAAATCAATCGCTACTGAATGTATGCAACTTTATGGTGGCTATGGGTATATGGAAGAATATGAAATTGCGAGACGTTTTCGCGACATTCCGGTGATGGCGATTTATGCAGGAACGAATGAAATTATGAAAACAATTATCGCAAAAAATATGAATTTATAAAAACTACGTCACATGGATTAACTGACGGGACGTGCTTAAGCAAACGTTGCATAGAACGTCCTGCTTTTTAACTTTCGTAATGATGTTATGTGAACCGTCGGTTCATATTAAATGTTTAATTATAAATTTTATTGTGAAAAGGCTTACAAATAAAACAGGGGGTAATGAAACAATGATGAACACACAGCTAACGTTAGATAAGTTGCTAGAAAGGGCAGAAAACTATTTTCCAAAAAAAGAAATCGTTTCACGCACAGTTACTGGAATTCACCGTTTTACGTATGCAGAATTTGGTCTACGGACGAGAAGATTAGCGAGTGCCCTTGAAAAATTAGGTGTGGAAAGAGGTGATCGTGTCGGGACACTTGCGTGGAACGATCATCGTCATTTAGAAGCATATTTTGCGATTCCGAGTATGGGTGCTGTTTTGCATACGATAAACATTCGTCTATCTACTGAACATTTAACGTACATCATAAACAACGCTGAAGATAAGGTGCTGCTCATTGATGATGGGTTATTACCTCTACTCGAGCAAATAAAAGACAACATTCCTTCGGTAAAAGCGTTCATCGTTTTAACCGATGAGCAAGAACTGCCGAATACGTCACTTAAACCGGTGTATCATTATGAAACACTGATTAAAGAAGGCAATGCAAATTTTCAATTTCCAGACGATCTAGATGAGAATGAATCAGCAGGTATGTGTTATACGTCGGCAACGACAGGAAATCCGAAAGGTGTTCTGTATACTCATCGCAGTATTGTATTGCATAGTATGACTGTCGGTTTAGTCGATACACTCGCTTTATCTGAATCGGATGTTGCGATGCCAGTCGTTCCAATGTTTCACGTAAACGCTTGGGGAATGCCTTTTTCAGCCGTATGGTTTGGAGCGACACAAGTTTTACCTGGACCGAACTTTACACCAAAAGTACTTGCAAAATTAATTGAATCGGAAAAAGTAACGATGACAGCTGGAGTACCGACGATTTGGCTCGGTTTACTTCAAGAAATCGAATCAGGAAGTTACGATATGTCCAGCTTAACGAGAGTCATTTGTGGTGGATCGGCAGCGCCGAAAAGTCTCATTCGTGCATATGAAGAAAAGCATAACATTCCGTTTCTCCATGCGTATGGCATGACGGAAACGAGCCCGTTAGTTACAGTATCACGATTAAAAAGTTACCAACAAGAGTTACCTTATGAAGAAAGATTGGAGTATCGTTCTAAACAGGGGCTGCTTGCACCGGGTGTTGAAGCAAAAATTGTTAATGAAAATGGCGAAGTCCCTCGTGATGGTAAAGAAATGGGCGAATTGCTTTTACGTGGACCATGGATTACTGATCATTATTATAAAGAGCCAGAGAAAACGGCAGAAGCGATTCGTGACGGCTGGCTTTATACTGGTGATATTGCGACGATTGATGAAGAAGGCTTTATTAAGCTCGTTGATCGAACGAAAGACCTCGTTAAAAGTGGTGGTGAATGGATCTCTTCAGTTGATTTAGAAAATGCAATCATGGCTCATGAAGCTGTATTTGAGGCTGCGGTCATCGCTGTTCCGCATCCGCGTTGGCAAGAACGTCCTGTTGCAGCTGTCGTACTTAAAGAAGACTTTAAAGGAAAAATATCGAAGGATGATATTTTAGACTTTATTTCACCGCAATTTGCGAAATGGTGGCTTCCTGACGATGTTATCTTTATTGATGAAATTCCGAAAACGTCTGTCGGAAAATTTTTAAAACGTGAATTACGTGAGCAGTTAAAAGATCATCTAGCTTGACCATCGTACGATAGGGAGAGAATTCATTTTCTCTCCTTTTATTATTTTCTTTTCCCAGTTACTCCTTACTTACACAACTCCGCTTACATAACCTCAATAGGCTATCGCTCTTTACAAAACAATCTTAATAAACATAAATCCTCTTCACTATCGTTTTGAATCGTTTATCAGTCATAGTGAACGTGGAACATTATGGGCATTTATTTAATAGTATATGTCAGTCTATCGTTTGCATTGTTTCGTTGGAAAGGGGATTTCGATGGGAGATAAATTGACATATTTAACGTGGACTGAGGACAAAGCGAAAGAAATTGAAAAAAATTTTAAAGACTGTTTTGATGTATTGGGATGGGCATTTCGTGAGTACGGTAATGAAATCGTGTACGCTTGTAGTTTTGGAATAGAAGGGATTGTACTCATTGATTTAATTAGCAAAGTGAAAAAAGATGCCCGTGTGATTTTCCTAGACACTCATTTACATTTTAAAGAAACGTACGAATTGATTGAAAAAGTAAAAAAGCGTTATCCCGCTCTTAACATTAAAATAATAGAGCCTGTCTTAACACTTGAAGAGCAAGCGAATAAATTCGGAGAGCGACTATGGGAAAGAGAGCCAAATGAATGTTGTCACATTCGAAAAGTCCAACCGCTTGCCGAAGCATTGATAGAAATTCCTGCTTGGATTTCCGGAATTCGAAGAGAACAGTCGGAAGCGAGAAGAAATACGAATTACATTAATAAAGACGTTAAATTTCAATCGATCAAAATTTGTCCGCTTATCGATTGGACATTAGATGAAATATGGACATATGTGAAGTTGCACGAGTTGGATTATAATGAACTGCACGATCGAGGGTTTCCAAGCATTGGATGTGAAATGTGCACACTTCCTGCTACTGATCCGACCGATGAACGCTCAGGACGTTGGGTACAGTTTGAGAAAACTGAGTGTGGTCTTCACTCATTTTAAATAGAGAGTTCGTGGTGAGAAATGGTTACTATAATAGCATTCGCAATTGCATTATTTTTCGCAATGAATATTGGCGCAAGTGGAGCAGCTGCATCGATGGGCATTGCATACGGGTCAGGAGCTGTGAAATGGCGTAAATTGGCGCTACTTATTAGTGCACTTGGGATTTTTGTTGGAGCTGCGATTGGTGGAGGAGCAGTTATGAAAACAATCGGTTCTGGTCTTATTCCAACGTCGATCATCTCTATTCAACTCACAGTTATCATTTTATTTGGAGCAACGTTAACATTATTTATTGCAAATTTGCTCGGTATTCCACTTTCAACGAGTGAAGTGACAGTCGGTTCAGTCGTTGGAGTCGGAATCGCTTATAACTCCGTTTTTTTTGGAAGTGTCTTAAATATTATAATCTGGTGGATTGTTATTCCGATCGTCGCATTTATGCTCGCCTTTTTATTTGGGAAAATTCTCATTTGGAGTGAACGAACTTTTCCGATGATTCATCAGAAAAAGGTGTATAAATGGTTCGTTATTTTAATTATCGTCGCTGGCTTTTTAGAGGCATTTTCTGCTGGAATGAATAATGCAGCGAATGCGTTTGGTCCACTTGTCGGAGCAGGAGTCATTACGATTCAACAAGGAATGTTATTAGGCGGATTGTTTGTAGCGCTTGGAGCTCTATTTTTAGGTGGAAAAGTGATCGAAACGAACGGAAAAAAAATTACAAACCTTTCGCTTCTCGAGGGCATTACAATATCAAGTACAAGCGCAAGTCTCGTTATCGTTGCTTCAATTTTTGGAATACCGATTCCGATGACGCAAATTACGACGACTGGCATATTAGGAATGGGTGCCTCGAAAGTAGGCGTCTCGATTTTTAAACGAAACATCATAAAGAAAATAGTGACCGTTTGGTTAGTCTCACCAATGTTTTCACTCGCCATTTCGTACGGATTCGTCAAACTTTTTCTAGATGATGATGTGTATACGTTAGTTGCTATTGTTAGTGTTTTATTCGCTACGATCGGTACGATGGTACTTATGAAATTAACGAAACGAGAACGGGAGAGGATTTTAAATGACGGTAAGTAGTCCACATGGCGGTGTTCTTATTAATCGGATCGATCTTCAAGCAGATGTTCATCACATACTTAAAGAAATTGAAATCGATCGTGTCGCATTAAGTGATTTAGAATTACTGGCAAATGGTGCTTACAGTCCGTTAGATGGGTTTATGAATAGTGAAGATTATGAATCAGTCTTACGACGTATGCGTGTTGCAGATGGGACGTTATGGAGTATTCCGATTACGTTGCCAGTTGATGAAAAAATAGCAGAGACAATCAAGATTGGCGATAAAGTAAGGCTTATGTATCGAGGTAATGCATATGGTGTTATTCATGTGACTGAACTATATTCACCGAACAAACGAGTCGAAGCGAGTTATGTTTTTGGAACGACGGATCGGAATCATCCTGGTGTAAATAAATTGTTTGAGCGTCCAAACATCTACGTTGCTGGTCCGATTACGTTAATTCGCCGTCCTAAAAAAGAATTTCCTGAATACCATTTTGATCCGATAGAAACGCGTGAAAAATTTCAGCAATTAGGTTGGAAGACGATTGTCGGTTTTCAAACCCGTAATCCTGTTCATCGTGCTCATGAATATATTCAAAAAGTTGCACTTGAAATCGTCGACGGATTATTTTTAAATCCTCTTGTTGGAGAAACGAAGTCAGATGATATTCCTGCTGATCTTAGAATGAAAAGCTATGAAGCATTATTAAATGAATTTTATCCAAATGATCGAGTTTGGCTAGCGACCTTTTCAGCTGCGATGAGATATGCAGGTCCTCGTGAAGCGATTTTTCATGCGATTGTCCGTAAAAACTTCGGTTGTACACACTTTATTGTAGGTCGTGATCATGCAGGGGTTGGTGATTATTACGGCACATATGAAGCTCAACAATTGATAAGCCAATACGAAGAGGAACTCGGAATTCAAATTTTCAAATTCGAACATAGTTTTTATTGTAAAGCGTGTGGCAACATGGCATCAGCAAGAACGTGTCCCCATAATCAAGAAGAACATATCATTTTGTCAGGAACAAAAGTAAGGGAAATGCTCAAGAAAGGGGAATTTCCTCCAGTACAGTTCAGTCGTCCAGAAGTAATCAAAGTGTTAATAAATAGAAAGAAATATTAAAAGCGATTTGAACTTTTAATCACTTATGCTAAGGAAGTCAACATGTCTGTATATATAGGGGGCTTTGGAAACGATGACGATCACAAAAAATGTAATGTGGCATAAAGCAGTGGTGACGAAAGAAGATAGGAATCAACTTAATCAACATCGAAGTGCAGTCATATGGTTTACAGGATTGTCTGGTTCTGGAAAATCGACATTAGCAAATGCGGTTGATTTAAAGTTGTTTCAAAACAAAGTGAGAAGCTACGTGCTTGATGGTGACAACATCCGTCACGGATTAAATCGAGGATTGGGATTTAGTGAACGTGATCGAAAAGAAAACATACGTCGAATTGGTGAAGTAGCAAAATTATTTGTTGATAGTGGGATCATTACATTAACTGCCTTTATTTCGCCATTTCAGGAAGATCGTGACCGAGTGAGGCAATTGTTTCGTAATAAAGAATTTATTGAAGTGTATGTCAAATGCGCGCTTGAAGAATGTGAAAGACGTGATCCGAAAGGATTGTATAAGAAAGCTAGAATCGGTGAGATCCAACATTTTACTGGAATTAGCTCGCCGTATGAAGCGCCCTTAAATCCTGAAATTATAATTGATACCGAACATGTTGCAGTTGATGAAGCTTCAACGAAAATTATCGACTATTTACGCCGGAATAAGATAATTTAAAACGTTAAAGGCTTAAGCGTGAATATATGCTTAAGCCTTGTCGTCATCGTCTGAATTTCGTTCGTTAGCAAACCTATTTTGTACGTCCTCATTAACATCCGTATCTATCGTATGTTTGTAAGCGTACCCCTTTACGATAACCCATACACTTGCCCATAATACAATGATTGTGATAACTACTGATATGACGATAACCGTCATCGGTGTCATAGTACCCCTCCAATGCTATGTAATAATCGTGGAATGTTTTAACTGAATGAACAACTTTTATAAATGCTAATCTTTATTATAGAACATTTTATAACACACTTATAGTGAAGAGTATAAAGTTCAGCTAATTGACAATTTTTATTTGCAAAGGATAATTTATAAAAATTTAATATAATAGTAAATAAAACAATATTATGAATTTTATATGTTTACAAATAATTCAATATCAATTAAAATGAATCTATAAACCGTGAAGAAATACCTAAATTGTAAACGGTTACAACATAGTGGAGGTGGTAGATAATAATCTTTTTCTATTTATCTATCAACATGATGCACATCAATCAAACTATTAATGTTGAGGGGGTTTCGAATTGAAAATGAAAAGGAAAATTTTTCTTTCTATCATCATGTTAGTCATCCTTGCTCTCGTTGCATGTAATCAAAAAGAATCTGCTAGTTCCGATAATGATAAGGAAGAAAAGTCTGATTCAAATGAAGCTATTGAAGTTGTAATCGGATATAGTGGTCCATTAAGTGGTCCAGCAGCTTTTTATGGAGAAAATACATTAAATGGATTAACGCTAGCAGCAGATGTGATCAATGAAGAAGGTTTTGAAGTGAATGGTCAACTGTATAATATTAAAGTTGTTTCACTCGATGACCAATATTTACCGAATGAAGCAGCTAACAATGCTAAACGTCTCATCCAGGAAAACGACGCAAAAGTCATTTTTAATCCACACAGTGGTGGAATTTATGCGATGCAAGTGTTTAACGAAGAAGATGGATTTTTAATCGGTGCGTATACGAGTGAACCAGGTATTATTGAAAATGGTAACACGTTAACATGGCGAATTCCCCCAGGATATGACATTTATTTAGAACCATTCGTCAAACACCAAATCGATACACACGGTAAGAGAATTGCTTTTTTACCGACGGCAAGCCAATATGGAAAAGATTGGACAGAAGCACTACGACCAGTGTGGGAAGAGGCAGGTGGAGAAGTGGTTTATGAGACAGAAATCGATTTTGCCAAAGATACTGATGTACAACCAATCGTGACGAACGCGCTCCAAAATAATCCTGACGTGCTATTCATTGGCGGTGCTTCTGAACCAACTGCACTCGTAGTTAAAGCTGCGAGAGACCTTGGCTTTGAAGGTGGATTTATGATTATGGACCAAGCGAAAATGGATGAAATGGTTGCTGTCTTAGACGGAAATTGGGACTTGTTAGAAGGGACAATCGGTGTGCTACCGCTAGTTAATACGGATTTCCCTGGAACGGACGCATTTATCAAACTACACAATGATAAATTAGGAAAAGATCCCGGTTCAGAAGCTGGTTTACATTACGTCTCTTTATTTGCTTTAGTTGAAGCAATGAAAATTGCTGGTACGGTGGATGATGCAAAAGCGATTAGAGATGCACTTCCTGAAGCTGTCCAACAAATACCAGCAGAACATCAAGTATACACCTTTGAAGGTGTAACTAAAGAAGGTGCGAATGAATCATTGCTCCGGATCGGTGTCGTTGAAAATGGTGAAGTAAAAGCAGTTACTCTGGAAGATCTAGGATTATAAGTACCTGAATAAACGAATAGTTTTAAGACTGTAAGCGCCCTAGTAAACGTTTCCTGGGCGCTTTTTATTATTTAATTTGTTTGTTTTTTATTACAATATATTAAAATATTTTAAAAATACACTTTACAAATAATATTTAATCGATTAGAATGTTGAATCACAGATAGATATTGCCCCCTAATCTAGCAAACTGAAAGACTTAAAGAGCTTCGAAACATACTAAATGGTTAGTTTTTCTAAATGGATTAGGCTTAGGGATACTGAATAGTCAGTTAATTTTACCCGTTTTATGAAAACGATTACATGGAAAGGAGTGGTTTCTAGTTTTAGGGAGGGGCAAAACTATCTATTGTCATCTTAAATATAAATAAAGGGGGAAAATAGAATGAATATAAAGAAAGGTCTGTTTTATAGTTTACTTTTCATACTAATGTTAGCGCTTACAGCGTGTGGAGGGACCGATAAATCCAGCTCTGATAACACGGGTGGTTCGGATGAAGGAGTAACGGAAGTTCCAATTGGATACACGGGTCCATTAAGTGGTCCAGCTGCATACTACGGTGAAAACACATCTAGTGGATTAAAAATGGCAATTGATGAAGTGAATGAAGCTGGCGGCTTTGAAGTTGATGGTAAACAATATAAATTTAAATTTGTTTCACTAGATGACCAATATTTACCGAACGAAGCAGCGAATAATGCGAAACGTCTCGTTCAAGAAGAAAACGCGAAAATTATTTTTAACCCACATAGTGGTGGAATTTATGCTATGCAAGTTTTCAATGAGCAAGATGGATTTTTAATCGGTGCGTATACGAGTGAACCTGGGATTTTAGAAGATAAAAATAAATTAACTTGGAGAATCCCTCCCGGTTACGACACGTACATCGAACCATTTACAAAATATCAAATGGAGCGTTTCGGTAAGAAAATAGCATTTCTCCCTACAGCAAGCCAATATGGAAAAGACTGGGCGGAAATGTTGAAACCTTATTGGGAAGAGCAAGGTGGCGAAGTAGTATATGAAACACAAATTGACTTTAATAAAGATACGGACGTACAGCCAATCGTAACGAATGCATTGAAACAGAATCCTGATGTACTATTTATCGGTGGACCATCTGAACCGACAGCTCTTGTTGCGAAAGCTGCACGTGACTTAGGTTTTGAAGGTGGGTTTCTCATAATGGACCAAGCAAAGCTCGATGAAATGGCAGCGGTATTGGATGGCAACATGGATATATTAGAAGGTTCGTCAGGGGTTCTACCACTCGTGCACTCTGATTACCCGGGTACAGCCCAATTTGTTGAAAAATACAATGAATTGCACGATAAAAACCCTGGTTCTGAAGCAGGTTTCCACTATGTCGCTGTATATGCATTGATTGAAGCAATGAAAATTGCTGGTTCGGTTGATGATATTGAGGCGATTCGAGCAGCATTAGATGAAGGAATCCGGAATGTACCTGAAGAACATCAAGTGTATACGATTGATGGTGTAGACGAAAGAGGAGCAAACTTAAGCCCGCAACGTATGGGGGTCGTTGAAGACGGTGAAGTCGTAGCTGTTGGAGAAGATGACGAATAAACAAAGTTAGAGCGCGCCACCCGCGCTCTTTTTTTAACACTAATCGAATAATTTCAATAAATAGTAATCTTCATATTCCTTTTTAAAGTTAAAGGTATAGTAGAAGTTTAAAGTTTGATGAACTCGCTATATTTCGAAGGTTATTGCATCATTAGTATAATCAATCGCCAAACTTTGCATAGAAAATAGCCTTTACAAACATACTTAATTCTATTAGAATAAAACAAACGCTACTAACTAGTCAGTATGTTTGGAAGGAGTTTTACTTGTGGAAGAGAGACCTTGGTTAAAACATTATGTAGAAGGCCAACCAGCTGAAGTAGAGATACCAGAAATTTCACTTCCTGAACTTTTACAGCAAACGGTTAAAAAATATCAAAACAACATAGCGATTACATTTATTAATCAAAAGATGACATACGGAGAATTGTTAGCGGTAGTAAAAAAAGTTGCGAGCGCTTTTTCGAAGCGTGGTCTAAAAAAAGGAGATCGGGTAGCCTTAATGTTACCAAACACACCTTTTTACCCGATCAGTTATTTTGCAACTTTAATGTGTGGAGCAACGATTGTACAAGTAAATCCGTTGTATAAACCCGATGAATTACGTTACATTTTAAGCGATTCAGGGGCAACGTTTATCGTTGCGTTTGAACCTCTTTCTCCAGTTGTCGAAGCTGTAAAAAATGATACAAAATTAAAAGAAATAATCTATGCTTCAGCTGAAAGCGCTTCACAGTTTCATGAGTTAATGCAAGATGCTGGTGACCAAGTACCGAACATTGAAATCGATCCAAAAGAAGACGTTGCGGTTCTTCAATATACAGGAGGAACTACCGGTCGTTCAAAAGGTGCAATGCTAACACACTACAATTTAGTTGCGAACACGATTCAAAGTGCTGTTGCAATAAAGCCCGTTTCTGAGCCCGGTAAAGAAAGAGTCTTAATGGTTGCTCCATTATTCCACGTATATGGTATGACGAGTGGGATGAATTTAGCATTTTATAATGGCAATAATTTAATTATGTTACCGAGATTTGATATAGAGCAAGTTGTTAAGACGATCGAGACGTTTAAACCGACAAATTTCCCAGGTGTTCCGACGATGTATATCGGTCTTTTAAATTATGCGAAAAACCATGACATTAAGCTTGATTCGTTTAAGTCATGCACAAGTGGATCTGCACCTCTTCCTGTTGAAGTACTTGAACAGTTGCATGAAGTTACTGGAGCACCAGTAGCAGAGGGATATGGACTGTCAGAAGCGTCACCAACAACACACCGTAATCCTGTCGTTGGGATTCAAAAGGCAGGAAGTATCGGCATTCCGTTTCCAAGTACAGATGTAAAAATTGTTGATAAAGAAACAGGTGAGCGGACATTAGAAGTTGGTGAAATTGGTGAAATGATTATTAAAGGTCCACAAGTGATGAAAGGCTATTGGAATATGCCGGAAGAAACAGAGCAGACGATTCGTAACGGCTGGCTTTATACGGGCGACTTAGCAAAAATGGATGAAGACGGTTATTTTTACATTGTCGGTCGCAAAAAAGAAATGATCATTGCTAGTGGCTACAACGTCTATCCGATTGAAATTGAGGATGTTATTTACGAACATCCTAAAGTACTCGAGGCTGCGGTTTTCGGTGTGCCACATCCGTACCGTGGCGAAACGATTAAAGCAGTGATCGTCCCTCGAGATGGACAAACGTTAACAGAAGAAGAAATCATTGAATTCTGTAAAGAAAAATTAGCTGCATATAAAGTGCCGAAAATTGTTGAATTCCGCGATGAATTACCAAAAACGGCAGTCGGTAAAATTTTAAAAAGGAAATTGCAAGAAGAGGGTTAAAGGGGGAGAAAATATGGAACTGTTTATCCAGCAATTGATTAATGGATTGACATTAGGGAGTGTGTATATTCTAGTCGGAATTGGGCTTACGCTCGTGTTTGGAATTTTACACATTCCAAACTTTGCTCACGGTGCATTATACATGCTCGGTGGTTACGTCACATTTATGGCGATGACATCATTAGGACTTCATTATATTCTTGGGATCATTTTATCGATGGTCGTTGTTGCTCTTATTGCTGTTTTAATGGAGCGCGGGGTATTTCATCATTTGCGAAATGCCCCTCCAATTCATGACAAAATTGCAGCGATTGGAATTATGCTCTTTTTGGAAGCGCTTGTATTACTCGTTTGGGGGTCAGAGTATCGTAATATGAACACTCCATATGGAGGAACGATGAACTTAGGCTCGATTACAATTTCAGCTCAACGAATTCTTATAATCGTCGTATCAATTGCCGTTGTATTAATACTTTACTGGTTCTTGAAAAAAACAATGATCGGTGCATCGATCATTGCGATGGCTCAAAATCGTGAAGGGGCTTTCCTCGTCGGAATAAATGCGAACAAAGTTGCTATGATGACATTTGCAATTTCTGGTGCGCTTGCCGCAATTGCAGCATCATTGTCAACACCTATTAATCTATTATTTCCTGCAATGGGACATCTCGTAATAATGAAAGCGTTTATCATCGTTATTATTGGAGGAATGGGTAGTATTCCTGGTGCTATTTTTGGTGGTTTCCTTCTTGGCATAACTGAAAGTTTAGGAGCTACGTATATTTCAAGTGACTATAAAGACCTAATCGCGTTCTTTTTACTCGTTGTCATTATGACATGGAAGCCGAAAGGTCTGTTTGCTAAGGAGGCTCACTAATGAATAAAATTTTGGATAAACGAATTGGAATTACTTTGCTCATTGTAATCGCCATCATTTTCCCTTTTATGGTTGATAATCCATATATTGCGCGATTGATGACATTAAGTTTTATTTATACTATCGCAATTTATGGGATGAACTTATTGGCTGGCTTTACAGGATATTTATCGTTAGCCCATGCAGGTTTTTTTGCAATCGGTGCCTATGCACTCGGAATTTTTACAACACGTTATGAAATGTCGTTTTGGTTAGCATTTATTGTAGCGATTCTTTTAACAACCGTTGTCGGTGCGATTATCGGATTAATTGCATTAAGAACACGCGAACACTTTTTTGCGATTTATACGCTCATCGTTGGTTATCTCATTTATCTCATTATTGACAAATGGGATGAAATGACAGGAGGCGTTCGTGGTTTAATCGGTATTCCGGCTCCGTCTGCAATCGGACCCATTGAATTTAATACAGATCGGGCGATGTATTATTTAGCATTAGTCTTTTTCTTAGTTGCAACATTAGTTGTAACACGAATTGTAAAGTCATTGACTGGGCGAACATTTATTGCGATTAGAAACAGTGAAGATTTGGCGCAAACGATTGGAATTAATACACAAACGAACAAGTTAACGTCCTTCATTATTTCGATCGTGTTTGCCGCAGTAGCAGGTGCACTTTATGCTTCGTATGTGAGATTTCTCGGTCCTGATATTGCGAACTTACCGATGGTCTTTGACTTTTTAATGTATTTAATTGTCGGTGGTCTCGGTACAATTACTGGTCCTATCGTTGGAACGATGTTAATCACATTTTTAACTCAATTTTTACAGAGTTTACAAGAATACAGAATGTTAATTTTCGGTCCAATTTTAACACTACTCGTTATCTTCTATCCTACGGGAATTGTTGGAGCTATTTCTATTTTCAAAATGAAGTTTCAAAATAAACGTCGTCTCAAAGCAGAAGCTGGAATAAATCAAGATGTAAATCAAGTGAAGGAGGGTTGAACGTCATGGCATTTGTTGAAACGAAAGGGCTTACGAAACAGTTCGGTGGATTAACAGCAGTGAATAATGTTGATTTTACGATCGAACGTGGGCAAATAACAGCAATTATTGGACCGAACGGTGCCGGAAAATCTACATTTTTTAACTTGATAAGTGGCTTTCATCCAGCGACATCAGGGACGGTTACCTTTGACGGACAAGATATAACGAAAGTCGCACCGCACAACATTGCGAAATTAGGAATTGCTCGAACGTTCCAAACGACTCATTTATTTGAAACGTCAACCGTCCTAGACAATGTCATTGTCGGTCATAGACTTCGAACAAAATCACGCTTATTTGATGCGATCTTCCGCACTCCACGTGAAAAGCGTGAGGAAAAAGAATCGATAGAGAAAGCGATGGAAGTATTAGAGTTTGTTGGTTTAACACATTTAGCTGATCGTCAAGTAGCACTTATTTCGCAAGAAGCTCAAAAACGAGTTGCTTTCGCACTCGCATTAGCAACCGATCCGAAAATTGTCTTTCTTGATGAGCCAGCTGCAGGTATTAATCCAGAAGAAACAGACGGATTAGCAGAGTTGATGCGTAAAATGGTCGACAACGGCATTACTGTCTGTACGATTGAGCATAAGATGCAAATGATTATGAATCTTGCAGATAAAATAATGGTTTTAAACCAAGGTTCAAAAATAGCTGAAGGGACACCGGATGAAATCAAAAATGATCCGGTCGTTATCGAAGCTTATTTAGGAGGGGATGCCGTTGCTGAAACTAAGTGAAGTCACTGTTCGGTTCGGGGCGTTTGAAGCGTTGAGCGACATTAATTTTGAAGTAAATGAAGGAGAACTTGTTGTTCTACTTGGTGCTAACGGCGCGGGGAAAAGTACGATTTTCAACACAATTAGCGGACTGAACAAACCTGTTAGCGGTACTGTAGAGTTTTTAGGGAAAAGTGTAGGCGGCACATCTCCGGATAGAATGGTGAGAAGTGGAATTGTGCAATGTGCTGAAGGTAGAAAGTTGTTCCCAGATATGACCGTTCAGGAAAATTTAATGATGGGTGGCTACGTGCATAGAAATAAAAAAGCACAATTAAGACAATCACTTGAAGAAGTGTATGAGCTATTTCCAATTTTAAAAGAGAAAAAAGATGATCCTGCTGGCTCATTAAGTGGCGGACAACAGCAAATGGTTGCCATTGGTCGCGCGCTGATGGCAAAACCAAGACTCGTTATGATGGATGAACCGTCTATAGGGTTGGCACCGCTCATCGTTGAACAAATGTTTTCTGTTATCCAAGAGATCAATAAAAGTGGAACGACAGTCTTGCTAGCTGAACAAAATGCGAATGCTGCACTAAAAATTGCAGATCGTGGCTACGTCATTGAAAACGGTCGTATCGTCATCGAAGGGACACAGAAAGAACTATTCGAAAACGATGAAGTACGTAAAGCTTACATCGGAGCTTAATATTCATTTCTAAATTCACAGTTGAACGTAACTGCGACGTACAGGATGTACTAGTGTAAATCTTTATGGGATGAAGAGTAATCGCATTTCCAGATGTTGCCAAAGATTCAAATAATGCTTCGTCGAGTATGCTGCACTGAGAGTAAACTATGAACAATCCATCTTTGAATATAGGTGTCTCAAACGTGGCGTTCTTACTCTGCGTTCCATAACTACCGCTTTGTCAGAATGCTTCGCTTTCTGCGGAAAGTGACTGCCTGAAGCGAAAATCATTATAGCACTATTCCGCAGCTTATCGATATTGTGTAAACATAGCTAATTATTTATATAGTAGAGATAAATATAGAGAAAAATAAAAAATTGCTAATGCCTTGAAAGGGGTGAGGTTAGCAATTAAATAAAAAGAGAGTTTTTGGATAGGAGTTTTTACAAAATAAAAAAGGAGAGAAAATAATGGCAACTAAGAGATGTATAACAAAAAGTTTATTTGCAAGTTTACTAGTAATTTTACTTTTAGCACTTGCAGCTTGTGGTTCTTCTGATAACTCTTCATCAGGAAGCTCAAGTAGTGGGGATGGAGAAGTGACGATTGGTTATACTGGTCCACTAAGTGGCGCCGCTGCTTATTATGGTGAAAATACATTGAATGGCTTAAAAATGGCAGTTGATGAAGTTAATGAAGCTGGCGGCTTTGAAGTCGATGGGAAAACGTACACACTTAATTTAGCAACACTTGATGATAAGTATATGCCAAACGATTCGGCACAAAACGCTAAACGTCTTGTCCAAGAAGAGAATGCTAAATTTATTTACATTCCGCATAGTGGTGGAATTTATGCTTCGCAAGTGTTTAATGAACAAGATGACTTTATTATACTAGCATATTCAAGTGAACCTGGTATTCTTGAACAAGATAATTCTTTAACAGTTCGTATCCCTCCTGGGTATGATGGTTATGTTGAACCATTTACAGAATATCAAATGGAGCGATTTGGTAAAAAAATCGCATTTTTAGCACCCGCTACACAGTATGGGAAAGATTGGGCTGAAGGATTAAAACCAGTATGGAAAGAAAAAGGTGGCGAAGTCGTATATGAAGGCTCAATCGACTTCGGTAAAGATACCGATTTCTACACGATTGTAACGAATGCTCTAGATAAAAATCCTGACGTTTTGTTTATTGGCGGACCATCTGAGCCGACAGCTCGTGTTGCAAAACAAGCTCGCGACTTAGGTTTTGAAGGTGGATTTCTCGTTATGGACCAAGCGAAGCTTGATGAAATGGCAGCCGTTTATGATGGAGATATGTCGTTCCTTGAGGGCGCAACAGGAGTGAATCCACTTGTGAATGCAGACTATCCTGGAACGGCAGCATTCATCGAGAAATACAATGAACTTTATAATAAGAATCCAGGTTCTGAGGCAGGATATCATTACGTATCATTGTATGGCTTAATCGAAGCGATGAAAGCAGCGGGGACAGTAGATGATACACAAGCGATTATGGCTGCGTTCGATGAAGGGGTTAAAAATATTCCAGAAGATAAGCAAGTTTATACGGTAGCCGGAGTCGACGAAAACGGTGCGTTCATGCCTTTATGGCGCATGGGTGTAGTCGAAGACGGAGAAGCAAAATCACTTGAAATTGAATAAAGTGATCCCTTGCATATCGTAAGCGAGAACTCATTACGTTATTTGAGTTTTAGCGAAATCATATATAGATTGAAGAGAGTGCAGAAATATAGTACTCTCTTCAATTATTTTTATGTAAAAGGAGTGGAATTTTTGACTGTGAGTTTCGAAATAGATCCAGTTAAACGATTAAGCAAAAGTAATTTTATCCAACATTTGCAAATCAAACCGTATCGGAATGATAACGGCAACATTGAATTAGAACTAAAAGTGGATGACCATGTACTTAATTTAAATGACACGCTACACGGTGGGGTTCACGCTTCACTACTCGACACAATTATCGGCCAGTCAATTGCACAGCAGGCAAAAAGTCCTGTTGCTACGATCAATTTGAGTGTCTTTTATTCTGCACCAGCAAGAAAAAATAGTATATTAACTGCTAAAGCTACAATCGTACAACGAGGGAATTCCATTGCAACTGGTGAAGGAACAATCATTGATGAACATGGAACCCTCATTGCAAAAGCCATTGGTTCGTTTAAAATCTTAAATCCAAAAAAAGCCGCTAATTCATTATGTTGCGGCTTTTTTTGATGACTACGATACACCATCATTCAGTTAAGCAGATCGGGTTGTTCTTTCACAATCCGATCCCATAGTGGCTGGAAACTAAACCAACCTGCTAAATGTGTTCCGACTTGCTGACGGGTAAGCTGTGCTTGAGCTTCTTCTATTAAAATTGGCTTACCCGCAGCTTCTGCCATAAGTTGTGCCTGGCATGAACGCTCCATCGTAATGAACCACCATGCAGCTTCATCAACAGAATGCCCGACTGTAAGTAGTCCGTGGTTACGTAAAATACATGCTTTCCGCTCGCCTAATGCTTCTGCAATTCGTTTTCCTTCCTCAACGTCATTTACAACACCTGTATAATCATCAAAAATCGCATGATCGTTGTAAAAAGCACAAGCATCTTGTGTAATCGGATCAAGCAAGCGTCCGAGTGTTGACCATGTTTTTCCGTAAACAGAATGGGAGTGAGCAGCTGCAATCACGTCAGGACGAGCTTGGTGCACTTGTGAATGTATCGCGAATGCTGCTCGATTTACAGGCCGATCGCCTTTAACGACTTTACCTTCATGATTCACTAGTATTAAGTCTGACGCTTTAATTTGGCTAAAATGTGTTCCAAAAGGGTTCACCCAAAAGTGATCTTTTTTCTCTGGATCGCGTGCTGTAATATGCCCTGCAACACCTTCATCAAAACCAAACCGCGAAAATAAGCGAAAAGCTGCTGCAAGTCTCTCTTTCAAATGTTGTCTTTCTTCTTCGACTGATGAAAAAACCGGTGGCTTTAATAGTCCAGTCTTCACTGTTTTCATAACTATGTCCCTCTTCCCTTTTAGATAATATTTACATACTTCTATCATTTATCATTCGCTGAATGATTGAAAAATCCTTTATTTCATGTACAGCTTTTATGTTACAAACGGATTTCTTAAATAAGTTTTCAACGTCATCATTGATGGAAATCTTACAGAGATGTACAGACGCCCGTTTATTTAGGTAAGTGACTAATTTTAGTTAAAAGTTTGCACGACACGAATAGAATATAGTGTAAGCAATGTTAAAAATGATCGTTCCTCATTAGATTTTGAAAGGGGAGTTGAAAAATGGACCCACGGAAATCGTATGATGCAAAAGTGAGGGCGTTGGCAAGAGCGAAAGTTAAACAAGAACATTCTTTTTTCTTAGCTTTATTTGCGCAGTTAATTACAGATGAAGCCGTTTTGAAATGGAAAAAGAAAAAACTTGAAAGAGAGATTGATGAAGCATTAGTGAAAGGTGATCGAAAAACATTTTATAAGGTTGCAAAAGAATACAGTCAACTCGTTCGTTAATCGATTAAGCCCAAACTTGGGCTTTTTTGTTTTAATAACAAATTGAAAAAAAACAAAATAATTGTTAGAATATTCATAATTATATTAAACGTGACTAAGGAGGAATAATTCGTATGACGACATCTTCACTTTCATTATCACGACAACTATTAGTTGGAGAACTGCTTAAGCGGGCGGCACATAAATCCCCAGATAAAACGGCTTTTGTTTATCATGATCAAGAGCGAACATTTAGAGATATGGAAACTCGTGCAAAACAATTCGCGGGCTGGTTACAGTCAAAGCACATCTCATTCGATGACAAAGTCGGGTTCGTATTAAAAAATGGTCTTCCGTTTGTCGAAGTGTTTTTCGGAATTGCGATGTCTGGAGCTGTTGGAGTACCGATTAATTTTCGACTTACAGCTAATGAAATTGAGTACATCGTTAAAAACTCTGATAGTAAAATGTTAATCATTGATGAAGAATATATTCCAATCGTCTTATCAATTCGTTCAAAGATAGAAAACGTTGAGACGATCGTTGTCGTTGGAAACCCACCAGACAAAAAAGATTTTGTTCGTTATGAATCGATTTTTGACAAACCGACAGAATATAAAGCTTATGAGAATTTACAAGATGACGATTGTTGTATGATCGTATACACGTCTGGAACAACGGGCAGACCAAAAGGTGCTGTTCTCACACATAAAAACCTATGTCAAAACGGAATGAATATGCTTTGGGAAGCAGGTATCGGGTTAAACTTTAAGCAGCTTGTTGTCGCCCCTCTTTTTCATATAGCCGCAATGTCTACGTTAATTAATAACTGTTATGTTGAAGGCACATCTGTAATCCACCGAGAATTTGACCCTCTTGCAGTACTTGAAACGATATCAAAACAACAAATCAATGCAATTTTTCTCGTTCCAGCGATGTGGAACTTCTTGTTTCAAGTCCCTCATATTTCAAGTTTTGATTTGAGCTCTGTCAAAATTGGCATTACTGGAGGCGCTATTACTCCTGTTGAAATTAAAAAAAGAATAATGCACTATTTTTCAAATGCAGGCCTTTTTGATGCGTTTGGTCAAACAGAAATGAGTCCAGTAACGACGTGCTTGCATCCTGAAGACACGCTTAGAAAGCCAGAATCAGTCGGAAGGCCTGTTATTAACGTAGAAGTGAGAGTTGTCGATGAAATGATGAACGACGTTCCAGTTGGTGAAGTTGGAGAAATTGTATATCGTGGTCCAACAACGATGAAGGAATACTATAAAAACCCTGAAGCGACAGAAGAAGCGTTTGCCGGTGGATGGTTCCATAGCGGTGACCTAGTAAGGATGGACGATGAAGGCTTCGTTTATGTAGTCGATCGAAAGAAAGACATGATTATAAGCGGTGGTGAAAACATCTACCCAGCAGAAATCGAGGAAGTGCTTTATACACACCCAGATATCATCGAATGTGCAGTCATCGGAGTTCCTGATAAAAATTGGGGAGAAAATGTAAAGGCTTACATCGTGCTAAAAAAAGGAAAATCTTTAAAAGTTTCAGACATTATCAATTTCTGTACAAAAAAGCTTGCATCTTATAAAAAACCAAAAGAAGTAGAATTTATCGAGCAGTTGCCTAGAAACGCCGCTGGAAAAGTGTTAAAACAAGTGTTAAGAAAACGGCATGAAATCAGCAGAGAAATCGGATAGTCTGCTTTTTAATAGTCATTTCAATTATTCGCCTACAAGCAGCAACAATGGTAAAATTGTAACAATGACAAGAAGAAAATCATTGTGAAAGGAAGGATTCAAAACAATGAAGATTGTTACAATTGAACCGACACCGAGTCCGAATTCGATGAAAATTGTTGTGAATGAACCATTACCGGATCGAAAAAGTTTCCATTATAAATCTATAGATGAAACCACTCCACCACTTATGAAAAAGCTACTTGCAATCGAGGGTGTAAAAGCTCTTTATCACGTTGCTAATTTTATTGCGCTTGATCGTCATCCGAAAGTCGCATGGGAGCAGATTTTGCCTAAAGTTCGTGAAGTATTTGGAGACAACGATGTCGACCATGTAGTAGTGCAAAAGCAAACTGCGGATGCATTTGGCGAAGTGCAAGTGTTCGTCCAGTTTTTCCGCGACATTCCGATGCAAATTAAGCTTGTCGCGGGAGATGAAGAAAAAAGAGTAGGTTTGCCCGAGCGGTTTCAACAGGCGATTATGGAAGCGCAAGCGTCCTCACCGAACGTTGTGATGGAACGGAAATGGGTCGAACAAGGTGTACGCTACGGTGAATTCGATGAAATAGGGAACGCAGTTGCGGAAGAAATTTCCGCTGCATACGATGATGAACGGGTTCAACAATTAGTGAAAGCTGCATTTAATCGCGATGAAGGAGAACCGTATATTCGACCTCGAATTTCGTCTGATGAAGCCCGTGAAGCGATGAAAAGTGACGATTGGAAAGTCCGATTTGCTGCTTTAGAAAAAATGGATCCAACGGTAGAGGATCTTTCTATTCTTGCTAACGCGCTTCAAGATGAGAAAGCTTCGATTCGTCGTCTTGCGACAGTGTACCTAGGACTTATCGAAGATGAAGTCGTGCTCCCATATTTATTGGAAGCATTAAAAGATAAGTCGGTTTCAGTGAGAAGAACGGCGGGAGACTGCTTATCTGACATCGGAAGTACGAAAGCAATTCCTGCGATGATTGAAGCGCTCAAAGATAATAATAAACTTGTACGTTGGCGCGCAGCGATGTTTCTTTATGAGGTTGGAGATGAAAGTGCAATTCCCGCCTTAAAAGAAGCTGAATCCGATCCTGAATTTGAAGTTGGCTTGCAAGCAAAAATGGCCCGTAAACGAATTGAAAGTGGGGAAGAAGCTGCTGGCTCAGTTTGGCAGCAAATGACGGAAAGTCGTCGAAAATAATTTTGTGAAACTATCATCCTAACACAAAGGGACGATAGTTTTTACTAATTTGGTAATATCGAAAATTTCTTGAATTCGTACTATTACTTACTCTTGGCTGCATATTTTTAATATATAATTTTTTTTAGAAAGGAGGCGATTTTTAATCGCAAATTACTGAGAAAATGTCAAACCGTTTGTAGTGGATGAAGTTGTAAATGGGGTTATAATGAAAACGTACCGTAATCGCCCATCATCATTAGTTGCTACGTTAAAACAAAGCGCTGAACGGTTTCCAAACAAGGTAGCTCTCGTTCACGGCAATGACCGAGTGACATATGCAGAATTAAATCAAAAAGTTAACAATGTTGCGTATACATTGAAGCATTCATATGGAATTCAAAAAGGAGATACAGTCGCCCTTTTGCTAATGAACGGAATTCCATTCGTTATTTCTGTTTATGCAGCTCTACAAATAGGTGCTATCGCTGTCCCATTAAATACAAAGTTAAAATCGAATGAACTGTTTTACATGATTGAGAATTCGAATGCGAAAGTGTTAATGACGAATGAAGAGTGGTGGCCACAAGTTGAAGTGATAAAAGAAAAGCTAAAGATTGAGGCCATTTTTGTAACAAATATACGACCACCAAAAGGGACGATTTCATTTGCTAGTCTTGTGAACAACGTTGCAGATGAGGACGTTTTTGAAAGTATTTCCGAAGATGATGCTGCTTTCATTATGTATACTTCGGGAACGACCGGAAAACCGAAAGGTGCTTTAATTTCACATCGGAATATGCTTCATACGTGTTTGAACTATACGTATTGCTACCGATTAACGAGCGATGATTCAACATTGATCGCCGTACCTGTATTTCACATTACAGGATTAGCTGCTCAACTCATGACATTTATCTATCTTGGAGGGAAAACCGTTTTGATGCCGATGTTTCATCCGAATCAATTTTTGCAATTGCTAGAGAGAGAGAAGATTACGCATGTGATTGCATCGCCGACAGTGTACGTGATGACACTTATGGAAAAAAACGATATGAAGTATGATGTGTCAAATTGGAGAGTGTGCGCTTTCGGAGGTGCACCAATGCCTGTTGAGACGTTGCAAGCTCTGAAAAGCTGGGTTCCTTCTCTAGAATTACACAACACGTATGGCTTAACCGAAACGACTTCACCAGCCACCATTATGCCTGATGGACATCAGTTAAGGAAAATTCAATCCGTCGGGGTTCTAACCCCGGTTACAGAAGCAAAAGTTGTTGATCCGATGACAAGACGAGAGCTCCCAACAAATGAAATCGGAGAATTGCTTTTTAAAGGTCCGATGGTGATTGAAAAATATTGGAATAATGAAAAAGCGACAAAAGAAACGATCATAGATGGATGGCTTGCAACCGGTGATCTCGCGTACATGGATGAAGAAGGATTTATTACAATTATGGATCGTATGAAGGATATGATTAACCGCGGCGGTGAAAAAATTTATTCGGTTGAAGTGGAAGACGTTCTTTATTCTCATCCTAGCATTTTAGAGGCGGCTATTGTTGGTGTCGAGGATAAGAAGTATGGTGAAATTGTGAAAGCTTGCATCGTTGTCAAGCCGAATAAATTTTTGACAGAAGCTGACGTGAAGCAATGGATTAGCAAACATTTAGCAAAATATAAAGTGCCAGCCTATGTTGAGTTTTTTGAACAGTTGCCGAGAAACCCGAACGGAAAAGTTATTAAAACAGCTTTACGCTATGTTCCAGAACAATCTAAATAAGATTAGCTATAAAAAATTAAGGAGGAATTTCGTTATGAGTAAAAATATCGTTAATACCGTATTAGGTCCAATCCGTGCAGATCAATTAGGCAAAACATTAATGCATGAACATTTCTTTTTCGGTTATCCCGGCTATCACGGAAATTCTCTTTATGTTAGCGATCGTTCAGAACTACTCGAAAGAGGATTGCAGATTGCTAAGCAAATGAAGGCCCACGGTGTACAAACAGTCGTGGATGCAACGCCAAATGAGTGCGGACGCGATCCTGAATTATTAAAAGAAGTTTCTGAAAGGGCAGAGTTAAATATTATTTGTTCAACAGGCTATTATTATGAAGGAGAAGGAGCCCCGGCTTATTTCAAGTTTAAGCAAGGTATCGGGCAAGCGGAAGATGAAATTTATGAAATGTTTATGGGTGAAATAACTAACGGAATCGGAAACACTGGAATAAAACCAGGGGTTATAAAACTAGCATCTAGCAAAAATGAAATCACGCCATATGAACAAATGTTTTTTCGGGCGGCTGCTAAAGTTCAGCAAGAAACAGGAGTCTCTATTATCACGCACACTCAAGAAGGAACGATGGGACCAGAGCAAGCCGAATTACTTGTCTCTGAAGGGGCCGATCCGAGCCGCATTTTAATCGGTCATATGTGTGGAAATACCGATATTAATTATCATGTACGCACACTTGAACACGGCGTTTATGTCGGTTTTGATCGTTTTGGTATTCAAGGTTTCGTCGGCGCACCCTTTGATTCTGTAAGGGTTTCTGTTTTAATCGGTTTAATTGGAAGCGGTTACGTAGAGCAATTGATGATGTCGCACGATACTGTTAATATCTGGCTAGGAAAAGAGCCAGCATTTCCTGAGGAACTAGCGCAGTTAGTCACAAACTGGAATGTGTCTCACATTTTTGAAAATATTATCCCGACTCTAAAAAAAGGTGGAGTAACAGATGAACAAGTAGAGACGATGTTAGTTGATAACCCTCGAAATATCTTTAGTTGAAAAACATAATGAAAAGCTAATTTTTCTTGAACTGTCTATGAGGAACCTCAAGTTTTAGTTTTTACAATAAGGGAATTGTTAATGTAATTGGACACGGCGTTCTTATTTCATTTTGAAGTAGGAACGCTTTTTTTATTTCGTTACTACGTTTTTATACTTATAAAAACTCATTTCATAGTATGATAGAAGGAAGGAAAAAATTTATCCCTATCTTTCAACTTTGTATATTAAAAAAGGATTTTCAAAATTCATATCAAATGAGTATAGAGGAGGTCTTCTAAATGAATAAAGATCATGATGTTATTGAAGTTCGCAAAGGTGAAGAATTCGATCGAGAAAAAGTGAAAGCTTATTTAATTGAAAAGCTGGATTTACGTGATGAACCGATGGAAGTGAAACAATTCCCATCCGGGTCGTCAAATTTAACTTATCTTGTGCGTATCGGAGATTGGGAAGCAGTGTTGCGTCGTCCGCCATTCGGACCGTTGCCACCAAAAGCTCACGATATGAAGCGAGAGTCAAATTTACTGTCGAAGCTTTATCCTGAATTTAATTTAGTACCAAAACCGTACGTATTTTGTGAAGATGAATCGATCATAGGGGCTCCATTTTATGTAATGCAAAGAAAACACGGGATCGTTCTTAATGACGCGTTTCCAAGTGCTGATGATGCAACAGAAGAAGCGGGTAGAAACATTTCACGTACATTTATTCATACACTTGTAAAATTGCATGATGTTGATTATAAAAAAGCAGGGCTTGAATCATTCGGCTATCCAGAAGGATTTTTGGAGCGACAAGTTCAAGGTTGGACGAAACGGTTTTTACGTGTAAAAACTGATGAAACCCCTCGTTTTGATGAGATTTCAAAATGGCTCGCAGATCATATGCCGAAGTCCCAAGATGTAAGTGTTATTCATAACGACTACAAATTAAATAATATGCTTTTAACACACGACTATAAAGAAGTTGTTGCTGTTTTTGATTGGGAGATGGCGACGATCGCTGATCCGTTATTTGATCTCGGAATAACGCTAGGCTATTGGGTACAGCATGACGATCCGGAATTTTTAAAGCAAGTATTGCCAACAGTGACATATCTACCAGGGTTTTATACACGCCGGCAATTGATTGAAGAATATGCGAACGAAACAAATCGCGACGTAGAGCAGATTCATTATTATATTGTGTTCGCTTATTTTAAGTTAGCGGGTATTCTTCAACAAATATATTACCGTTATAAGATGGGACAGACAAAGGATGAGCGTTTTGCATCTTTCGGTGAACGTGCGAAAAATCTAATTCAGTACGCTGCCGATATCTCGAATAAACAAAGTTATTAAGGAGGAGTGTCATGACGCTACCGCTAAAAAATATTCGTGTTCTTGATTTGACGAGATTGTTACCTGGTCCATATTGCAGTCAGTTTTTTGCTGATTTTGGTGCAGAGGTGATCAAAATTGAAGAACCGAAGGTTGGAGATTATGCACGCTGGACTGAACCTCGAGTTGATGGGTATAGTGCAATGTTCGCCTCATTAAATCGTAACAAAAAAAGTGTTACATTAAACTTAAAATTAGATGATGATCGTAAGCAGTTTCGTGAACTAGTGAAGACTGCGGATGTTCTCATTGAGTCATTTCGACCTGGTGTGATGAATCGGCTCGGACTCGGTTATGAGGATTTAAAAGAATTGAATCCGAAACTCGTCTATTGTGCGATTACAGGTTTTGGACAAACGGGTCCATATAAAGATAAGCCCGGTCACGACATTAATTATTTAAGCTATGCAGGTTTGCTTCATTTTAACGTGGGAGCGCAAGGGGAGAAACCGACAGTGCCTGCAACTCAAATTGCCGATCTCGGTGGCGGAGCGTTAATGGGAGTAGCGGGAATTTTAACGGCTTTAATGGGAAGAAATGTAACTGGAAAAGGACAGTTCGTCGATATTTCGATGATGGACGGAGTCGTGTCATGGATGCAGACAGTTCTTCCCGAATATTTAGCAGGGAAACCCGTTACGGAAGGTGAGCTTACTTTAGCTGGTGGTAGGGCGTGTTACGGAGTTTATGAAACAGCGGATGGGCGTTATCTTTCCGTTGGTGCGCTTGAACCGAAGTTTTGGCGGACGTTTTGCGAAGGAATCGAACGACCAGATTTAATTTCTTTACTTGATGCTCCACAAGAAACACAAGTGGAACTTCGTAAAACGATTCAGCAAGAAATCGGTCAAAAAACGTTAGCTGAATGGAACGTAATTTTTGAAAAAATCGATGCGTGTGTCTCGCCAGTGTTGACACTTGATGAAATGATAGAGGATCCACAAGTGAAGGCACGCGATATGCTCGTAACATATGAAGGTCAGAGACAAATTGCCAATCCAATTAAATTGTCTGAAACACCAGCGAAAATTTATTCAAAAGCACCGCTTCTCGGAGAACATAATGATAAAATTCTCAAAAAAAATACAGATGTTTGATTATTTTTCGTATATAATAGTGGAGGTGGATTTGATATGGGTAAACAAATTGCGGTTTTAATGACAGATTTATTTGAAGAATCGGAGTTTACAGAACCGAAAAAAGCGTTAACAGAAGCGGGTCACAACGTTGTCGTTATCGAGAAAGAAAAAGGTAAAATGTTGAAAGGAAAAAACGGCAATGAACCAATTTCCGTCGATGCTTCGATTGACGATGTCAAACCTTCTGAATTCGATGCGCTGCTCATTCCTGGTGGCTTTTCTCCCGATATTTTACGTGCGGATGATCGTTTCGTAAAATTTGCAAAAGAATTTATGGAAAGCCAAAAGCCTGTATTTACAATTTGTCATGGACCACAACTTTTAATTACCGCTGAAACGTTAAAAGGACGTGACGTTACAGGTTATAAATCGATTCATATCGATATAAAAAATGCGGGAGCAACGTTGCATGATGAAGAAGTTGTCGTATGTCAAAATCAGCTCGTGACAAGTCGGACACCAGCTGATCTCGACGCGTTTAACCGTGAAATGTTGAAATTGTTATAATATTGGGTAAAATCTTAAATAAAAAAAGTTTTTTGGATGGAGTGGAAGGCGTTGCACATCAGCTATTATAAAAATGTACAGTGTATTAAACTTCCAATTAATCGTTTTTTTCCTTACATGTTCGTTTATCTCTATATGATTGATAACTTAATGATCGATACAGGACCGAAGTATTTTAAATACCGTCTAGGTCAACTTTGGAAAGAGAGAAAAATCGAAAAAGTAGCGATAACTCATGACCATAGTGATCATTGTGGTACAGCGAAATGGATGGCAAAAAAATATTCAGTACCGATTTATACGAATAAAGCGAACACGAAACGCTCGTTTTTTAAGAGTATCCACGCAATATCTGAGCAATATCCAGAGCTCATTGAATGCCGTGAACATACGTTTATTCCTATCTTTACTCCCGGTCATACACGTGATCATACGTGCTTATATGAACCGAACGAAGGTTGGCTTTTTACAGGTGATCTTTATGTAACACCAGAACCGAAAGTCAGTCTTTGGTCAGAGTCACTTTCAAAGTACATTACGTCGTTAAAAACGGTACTTTCACTTGAGTTTGATACGATATTTTGTGCTCATCAAGGGGTAGTTAAAGATGGTAGACAAAAGTTAGAGGAAAAACTTGAATATTTAGAGTTGATTCAAGCTGAGGCTGTCAAACTTTACGAAAAAGGGTATAGTGAACGCGTCATTGCTAAAAAATTATTTCCCAAAAAAGCAAGGCTTGAACGCCTCTCATTTGGGGCATTTTCAAGCCTTCACTTAGTCCGTCAACTCATTCGGGCACATAATAAACAGTTGTAAAGGCAACACTATCATCACAACGTGTTGTCTTTTATTTAATTTCACCACAAGCAATTCGTTCTCCAGCATTTCCTGCTGGATTTGTTTTATAGTCATCAGGATCAGCATGAATGACGAGTGACGTGCCACCGCGTTTTAATAACGAATTTGGTTCTCCCTTTTTAAGTGTTACGAGATCAGCATCAATGACGTCAACGACGGTGCCATCGTTTTGTACGATAATGTTTGGCAAATCACCTGCGTGCGGACCTTTTGGATTGAGAGTACCGTGCTCTTTATTGAATGGATTAAAATGTCCACCCGCTGTTTCAAATTTATTTTCAGGTTCACAAACTCCCTTTTCATGAATATGGAATCCGTGAGTTCCAGGAGGAAGCCCTGCAGCTTCAAGGGCGATGTTCACTCCTTTTTTCGTTTCTGTCAGAAAGGCTTGTCCAACCATTTCGCTATCTTGATTTATCAACGTAACAGTGATACGAGAAGATGTATCGCTTTTGCTACTCGTTTCAACAGCATCAATTTCATGAGTAGGTGCAGTTTCGTTTTCAGTTGAATGTGCACAAGCTGCGATCAAAATCAATAGTATCGATGCGATTAGTAACCTCTTCATTATGTTCACTCCTAACCTTGATTTTTTAACAGGATAGCCAAGATTTCAAACGTTAAACCTTTTAGTAAAATGTTTTTATATGATACAATAGGCATAATTATAATACATACATATACAAATTCATGTTGGACAAGGAGGCGGTCACATGTTTGAAATTGTTGGCTTTATTATCGGGTTAATATTGTGTGCATATTTTATTACAGTTGAACTTGTAGATTAATACTGTGGGGATTTTAACACCTTGTCATTTTGACAGGGTGTTTTCGCTATCAAGACCATTCATTTTTGGGAGGAAGGGATAATGAAGATCGATCATTTATCGATACTTGAGTCTTTGCATGATGCTGTTATCGTCGTATTAAAAGACGGAACGATCGCTTATGTGAATGAAGCGTATACGAAACAGTTTAACGTTCCGAAAGAAAAAATCGAAGGCAAAAAATTAAATGAAATCGAAGAATCGTCACGCATTTTAGAAGTGTTAAAAACAGGTCAGCCATTGTTGAATGATTACAGTTACGTCCATTCATTAAAAATGCATGTCGGTGCAAATATTACCCCGTACTATGAAAATGGTGAATGGGTCGGTGCAGTTACGATTATGAAAGATATTAACGAATTTAAAAAGTTGCAAAATGAATTAGAGAAATATGTAGAGTATAGCAGACAGTTACGTCAACAGCTAGAACAGCGGAATTTCTTATTGTTAAAAAGTGAAGCGCCAAAAATGAAAAGAGCCGTATCGTTAGCAAAGAAAGTCGCAGAATCAACGGCAACGATCTTATTAACAGGGGAAAGCGGTGTTGGAAAAGAAGTATTTGCGCGTGCCATTCATGAGTCAAGTTTACGACATAACGAACCGTTTGTTCCGATTAATATTGCGTCCATTCCTGATACACTGTTTGAAAGTGAACTGTTCGGTTATGAAGAAGGTTCATTTACTGGTTCGAAAAAAGGTGGTAAAAAAGGTCTGCTTGAAGTTGCACACGGAGGAACGTTGTTTTTAGATGAAATAGCAGAAATGTCACTGAATACACAAGCAAAACTTTTACGTGTGATTCAAGAGAGAGAATTTAATAAAATCGGAGGAACGAAACCTCACCCTCTTGATGTCCGGATCATTTGTGCGACGAACCGTAATTTAAATGAGGAGATTAAAAAAGGTAATTTTCGTGAAGATTTATATTATCGGATCAATGTCGTTCCGATTGAAATTCCACCACTTCGTGAGCGGATTGAAGACATTCCATTTTTAATTGATAATATTTTGGTAACGCTTTCATCGAAGTATAATAAACATGTTACCGTTGACGACGAAGTATTAAATAGATTAAAAAGTTATAAATGGCCAGGAAATGTACGTGAATTAACAAACGTCATTGAGCAAATGCTCGTCGTTAGCACTGATTCATATTTTAAAATTGAAGATATTCCTGCACGAATTCGAAACGGAAATAAAAACAGTCAAGACGATGAGTCTCAGTTAGTCCAATACTCGACTCCACAAATTAGTCATTATGATGATTTACAAACATTGCTCGAGGAAACCGAACGAAATGCAATTTTGAATGTCGTTCGACAATGCCGGACCCGCTCAGATGCAATTAAACGATTAGGAATTAGTCGTAAAGCATTTTATGCAAAATTAAAAAAATATAATATCGTATAGTCAGAGTGTTTCCTAAGGATACAGATGTCTCTTTAGGAAACACTCTTGTTTCTCTTTGGGAACGTTTTCAAATGAAAACTCTTTATTTTCTTAGCTTTTAACATTGGCATGAATGTTGCATTATATAAAAGTGAGCAGCAATGAGAAGGAGAGACATTATGAAAATAAAAATACACCGAATGATGTTAGAAGAAGCGAAAATCACGTATCAAGAGACAGCTGGTCTTGCCATTATCAGCATTCATCGCCCCCAATCGAAAAATGCGCTAACCGCAAAAATGTGGACGGAATTGTCAGAAATCGCTGGCGTCGTGTTAGATAATCCGAAAAATAAAGTAGTATTACTTCGTGGGAGTGGCCAGCAGTTTACTGCAGGTTCAGACATTAAAGAATTCCATCAAATGTCTATTGAAGAGGCGGAAGCAAGCTTTATGTTGATGGAAAAAGCAATTTCAGCGTTTGAAAAGCTACCGATTCCAACGATTGGGGTTATTAATGGACCTGCGATGGGTGCGGGATTAGAACTCGCGCTCGCCTGTGATATGAGGGTTGGCTCTGAACATGCAAGAATGGGAATTCCAGTCGGCAGACTTGGGATTCGGTTAAGCAACAAATTCGCACAACGACTTGTTCATTTAATTGGACCGAGTCGGACGAAAGAACTCGTTTATACTGGCAAAATTTTAAACGCAGACGAAAGCTATCAACTAGGTATGCTGAATCGAGTCGTTGAGAATGAAAAGCTTGATCGCTATGCAATTAAGTTAGGTAAATTAGTGGCTTCTCAATCACCCGCTTCGTTAAAAGCAATTAAGCAATCTGTATCAAATTGTGTAAATGCGAGCGAAGAGCTTTGGAAAGACGATATACCTTTCGTCGATCCGTATGATTTTCCAGAGGGAGTAGCTGCATTCGTTGAAAAACGGTCACCGCGTTTTAAAAGGCGTATCCGCGATTAGCCGTTATTTTTCAAAAGTCACTTTCACTTGTTCAATTTCAAGTTCTAAAAATTGTTGGAAGGCGTCAATAATTCGTTTTTGGATATCTGTCCCAACCTCTTTGAGAGGACGGGAGAGTGGATAGTGCAAACTCACATGTACTTGAATCGTCGGCGTCATATACATGTGTACCGTGACGTGTTTACAAGCTTTAATATCCTTTATCCGACTGACTTCTTTTTCAACGATGGCGTTTAAAATATTGTCGGATATATGAATCGTACCGCGTGTAAAATCAGGGTGAACGATCGTCGTTTCTCCGATATATTCACGTTGATGAGAAAACAACCGCTTTCCTTTTGTAATCATTTTTTTAAAAAAATTTTGTTCTATTTGTAAATATGGAACAGGTATAACATGTTTACCTTCTGTTTTTCTCACGTACAGTGCCATTTTTATTTCACTGGAAGAACGAAGATCGGTTACATTGACGTAATGATCAATTTGACCAAGTTGTAATGCGTTAGCTATTTTATCTACCATTCGGATTGATGTTCCAATAATTAACAACTTTTTAATTTTATATTGTTTAAGCGCTTTCACAACTTCATTTCGATGATGTTCCATATGAAAAGTTGCTCGTTTGACTGCGGTAATATAGTTTTTTTCGAATTTTGCAGAAGCTCCAGCTACTCGTTTGCCTTTATAAATAAGCAGGCCATCGTCAATAATTGCTGGAATGTTCTGCTCGTGAGCAAAGAAGAGAGAGCTTGTACTTTTTCCCGTTCCGCTCGGACCATATAAACCGTAAATAATCACGCAACCACCAACTAACTTTTTTTATTATTATAATGAAATTTCTAGTAGAATACAAAAAATAGTTTGCAAATGTAAAAGACAGAAGCTATAATATGATTAATTCCGATATGAAAACTGTGCTTTAGAGTTATAATGTATAATTATAAATATCAACTATTATATTTTTATAAGGAGGACCATTACATGGCAAAAGTTTCATTTTCGCAAGAAGGAAAAATAGGTGTAATTACGATTGATTCTCCACCTGTTAACGCATTGGAGAAACAAGTTCTTGATGAACTTGATGAAATTGTAGAGAACATTCCTTCTAATGTTGATGTCGTGATTATTTATGGCGCTGGAGGCAAAGCGTTTGTTGCGGGTGCAGACATTAAAGATTTCCCTGAATTAAATAAAGAAAATGGAGTTGAACTCGTAAAGAAAGGGCAAGCGATTTTTAATAAAATTGCCGAACTTGAACAACCAGTTATCGCCGCAATTGATGGCTTTGCGTTAGGCGGAGGGTTGGAATTAGCCCTTGCGTGTGATATTCGCATTGCGTCGTCCAAATCCCAAGTCGGGTTTCCAGAAGTCAATCTAGGTATTTTACCAGGCTATGGCGGAACACAACGTTTACCACGTTTAATCGGACCAGGTAAAGCGAAACAAATCATTTTTTCTGGAGAGCATTTATCCGCCGAAGAAGCAAAATCGGTTGGAATTATTGAGGAAGTAACTGATGGCTCAGCGCTCGATAAAGCGAAGCAACTTGCTGAAACAATCGCTAGTCGTGCACCACTTGGTGTAAGAAAAGCGAAACAAGCGATTAATGAAGGATTAGACGTTACGCTTGAACAAGGACTACATATTGAAGCCCTTGCGTTTGGCGATTTATGTGAAACCGAAGATAAAAACGAGGGTGTAGCCGCATTTTTTGAAAAACGCAAACCGAATTTTTCCCGCAGGTGAGGCGAAATTTCTATCAGTTGGTTGCTTGTAAGCTCATGTTCGCTAACCTGTTTAAATCTCACATTTTATTTTGAAGTAAGAAGCTCCGAACGTTTAAATCATCTGATATATGAGGAGGTAAAATCATGAAAAAAATAGGAGTCGTTGGCTTTGGCACGATGGGATCAGGGATTACACAAGTATGTTTAGAAGCAGGCTATGATGTAGTTGCGGTGGAACAGGAAGAGCAATTTTTTGAAAGAGGTCTAAAACAAATCCAAAAAAATTGGAACCGGTCAATTGAAAAAGGCAGAATGACTGAAGATGAGAAAAAGGGGTTAGAAGCTAATTTAACGACTTCAACGGATTGGCAACAGCTTGCATCCGCTGATTGCGTCATTGAAGCAGTGAGTGAAAACTTGGAGTTAAAGAAAGAAATTTTTAAAAAGCTTGGTCATATCGTAAAGGAAGATGCCCTCGTCGTTAGTAATACGTCAGGACTTAGTATTACGGAGATGGCAAGTGCGATTAACAATCCAGAACGAGTGATGGGTTTCCATTTTTTTAATCCAGTACCGGTGATGAAACTCGTTGAACTCATTCGTGGTTTTGATACGTCCGAAGAAACGTATGAGAGAGCATCAAAGTTAGTAGAGTCGCTAGGAAAAGAATCAATTGATGTAAAGGAATCTCCATTATTTGCTGTTAACCGTATACTCGTCCCGATGATCAATGAAGCGATTTTCGTTCTTCAAGAAGGGGTTGCAAGTGCGGAGGACATAGATAAAGGGATGAAGCTTGGAGCGAATCATCCGATTGGACCGTTAGCGCTTGCAGATTTGATCGGCTTGGATACATTGCTATTTGTGCAAGACTCACTTTACGAGGAAACACAAGATTCGAAATATCGTGCGGCTCCATTATTACGTAAACTAGTACGTGCGGGTCATCTCGGACGTAAAACAGGCAAAGGTTTCTATACGTATGGATAAAATAAGGTTCGGCGCTCCTAGCGTCGAACCACAATTAGAAAATTTTTTTTGGAAAGGAATGATTCGATGACAACTGTCGGTCAGTTGCTTGAATGGTCTGCGACAAACTATCCTGACAAAATTGGCTTGATTTATCGAAAGAAAAACCATGTGTGGACTTATGAACAGTTTAACTCTAAAGCAAATCAGTTTGCTCAGGCTTTGCTCAAACTAGGGGTAAAGAAAGGCGATATCGTCTCAACCTTTCTTTATAACACGAGCGAGTTTGCATTAACACAATTCGCTGCAGCAAAAATTGGAGCGGTATTTAATCCGATTAACTATAGACTGACTGCGAACGAACTTCAGTACATTTTAAACAATGCAGAGTCGAAAGTATTAGTTTTTGAAGATGCGGTTCGGGAAACCGTACAAAAAGCGAAACAACTTGGAACAGACGTACAACATTACGTATTCGTGGATGAAGAGTTACCAGACTATGCAAAAGATTTCGAACAGTTGCTCAATTCGAGTAACAGTAATAAACCAAACGTACATGTAGATGAATCAGACTTGTATATTATGATGTACACGAGCGGAACGACAGGAAAACCGAAAGGTGTTCTTCATCGTCACCGTGACATGGTTCATCATGGATTTATTATGATGCAATGCATGGGTATAACAAAAAATGACATCGGTTTGACTGCTGCACCAATGAATCATACTGCTGAATTGCATACGTCATTTTTGCCTAGAGTACAAGTCGGTGCAACGAATATTCTTCTTCATCATTTTGACACACCAAAAGTATTGCAAGCGATTCAAGATGAAAAAGTGACACATATGTTTGCAGCGCCGACGATGGTCAACATGATGCTTAATCATAAAAATTTCGATGATTATGATCTATCAAGTCTTCGCTTGCTCGGTTACGGTGGAGCATCGATGGCGCCAGTATTAATCAAACGCTTTTTATCTAGAACGAATGCAGAACTCGTTCAAATGTTAGGTACGACAGAAATGGGTCCTGTGTTTACCGTACTTTATTCCGATGAGCAGCTTGAAAAAGCGGGTTCGGCCGGCAAAGCTGTAATGACACATGAAGTGAAAGTTGTTCGTTTAAATGAAGATGGGAGCCCGACTCATCCTGATAATGAGTGTAATATTGGTGAAATCGGGGAAATTATCGTTCGTGGACCATGTATGATGACAGAATATTACAAACGTGAAGAGGAAACTGCAGATGCGCTTGCATATGGCTGGTACCATACAGGCGATTTGGGGCGTGTCGATGAAGAAGGCTACATTTGGATTGAAGATCGAATGGATTTTATGATTAACTCGGGTGCAGAAAACATTTATCCGCGCGAAGTTGAAGATAACTTAATTGAACATCCTAGTGTTGATGAGGCAGCTGTTGTCGGAAAGCCTGATGATAATTGGGGAGAAATCGTTGTTGCATTCGTTGTATTGAAAGAAGGAGAGGAAGTAACAGGCGAGGAACTCGATCAATTTTTAATAGAAAGTGATAAACTAGCAAAATATAAACGACCTCGTGAATACTATTTTGTTAATAATCTGCCAAAAACAGCAAGTGGAAAAATTCAAAAATTTGTTCTTGAAAAAAAATTCGAAAATCTAACAGTGACAGAATGACAGCTTATGGAGGTTACTATTTATGAACTTGTTTGAATTATCCCAAGAATACGAAGAGATAAAAGAAACGATTCATCGTTTAGCACAAAATAAAATCAAACCGCTCGCAACGGAAATTGATGAACAGGGCGAATATCCATTTGAAACGGTTAACATGTTATCCGAACAAGGGTTTCTCGGAGCGAATATGCCGGAGGAATATGGCGGAGCAGGTTTAGATCTGTTAAGTTTTTGCATCATCGTTGAAGAAGTTGCGCGTGTTTGTGCGAATACTGCACAAGCGGTTGCCGTACAAGAACTTGGCGCACTTCCAATTATGATCGGGGGAAGTGACGAGCTAAAACAGCGGGTTTTACCTAGTGTAGCTTCAGGTAATAAAATCATAGCTTATGCGTTAACAGAGCCTGATGCTGGTTCGGATGCTGCTGGAATCAAAACCCGTGCGGAACGTGACGGATCACATTACATTTTAAACGGACAAAAAATGTTCATTAGTAACGGCGGAGTTGCTGATTATTACACAGTATTTGCGAAAACGGATAAAGGAATTACAACATTTGTCGTTGACAAAAATACACCAGGCTTTGTAATTGGAAAACTCGAAAAGAAAATGGGATTAAAAGGATCTCCAACAGCACAAATTTACATCGAAGATTGTAAAGTTCCTGTTGAAAATCGAGTGGGTGAAGAAGGTGAAGGTTGGATCATTGCAATGAAAACCTTTGATAAATCACGTCCTACGATTGGTGCATTGGCATTAGGCATTGCACAAGGGGCTTTCGACATTGCACTAGATTACGTACAAGAGCGGGAACAGTTTGGTAGAAAAATTGCTCAATTCCAAGGATTACAATTTATGCTCGCTGATATGGCTACCCAAATTGAAGCAGCAAGAGGACTCGTTTATCGGTCTGCTTCCAAAGTGAATGATATGTCGTCCACTGGTAAAAATCCAGAGTTAACACAAGCGTCATCGATGGCGAAAATGTTCGCTTCTGATGTTGCGATGAAAGTAACGACAGATGCGGTTCAATTGCTAGGTGGATATGGATACATTCAAGATTACAATGTAGAACGTATGATGCGGGATGCGAAAATTATGCAAATATATGAAGGGACAAATCAAATCCAGCGAGTTGTTATCGCAAAAACATTGTTAAGTGGAAAATGAGTATTCCGTCATTAACAAGACGAACAGCTGTAATGACGTTAAAAACTATTTAAGGAGGAACCCGAATGAGCAACTATGAATTGGCAACTTTTGCAGGCGGATGTTTTTGGTGTATGGTGTCGCCTTTCGATGAAATGCCGGGAATTAAAAAAGTTGTTTCAGGCTACACAGGAGGTCATAAAGAAAATCCGACGTATGAAGAAGTTTGCTCAGGAACGACAGGTCATTTTGAAGCTGTACAAATTACATTTGATCCTGAAGTTTTTCCGTACAAAAAACTGCTCGATTTGTATTGGCCACAAATCGATCCAACTGATCCTGATGGCCAATTTATCAATCGCGGTTCTTCCTATCGGACTGCCATTTTTTATCATAATGAAGCGCAAAGAAAGGAAGCAGAAGCTTCAAAGCAAGCACTCGCTGATAGCGGGAAATTTGACAAGCCGATTGCAACACTAATATTGCCAGCTTCGACATTTTACGTAGCTGAAGACTATCATCAAGATTACTATAAAAAGAGTCCTCATGCGTATAAAGAATATCGACAACGCTCTGGACGCGATACATTTATCGAACAAACGTGGAAGAATCAGAATTAGCTAAATAGGAGGTAAATCGTGAGTACAGAAAGCAATTTATCGTTTCTTTTTATTCATGGAGCAGGTGGGACAAAAAACAAATGGCGCACGCTCACTTCTCTTAAAAATCACAGTAAGTTTATCGACCTGCCAGGTCATGGTGACAACGATGCACATCAATGTGAAACAATCGATGATTACGCAAAACAATTAGCTGATGAGATAACAGAAGATTGCATCGTAATCGGACACTCGATGGGAGGGTTAATTGCACTTGAACTCGCCGCTCTTAATCCAAAAGTGAAAGGAATTGTTTTAGTAGCTAGCTCTTATCAATTACCAGTGCATCCGAAAATTATTGCAACATTAGAAGAAGGAATGTTTCCAGACAATTTATTTCGCGCTTCGTATGCAAAGGGAGCGAGTCTTAAACTTTTAGAAGAAGAACAGCAAGAGCTCGCTTCTTCACCAACAGAAGTAGCAATGAAAGATTTTGTTGCGTGTGATCGTTATAAAGGAGGTGAAGAAACGTTAAAAAAGCTTGAAATTCCAATTTTAGCACTTTTAGGGGATGAGGATCGTTTAATTCCGCCTGATACGAGCGATGTTTTAATAAGTCTCAATCCGAATGTTGAAGTTGTTACTCTTCAAAATGCCGGTCATTATGTTGCACTTGAACAGCCTGAAGCGTTTATAAAAGAAATTGTGAAATTTAAAGAAAGAACAGAAAAATCGTCAATCATGTGAAACTTTCGTTTCACATGATTGGACAAAAATTAAAACGAGGGGGTTGCTATATGGGGATTTACAAACGTCGTCAAGATGGACATGAACAGCCATCGATGTTAGGGCCACTACAATTAAGGTTACCATTTATTCATTATAAAATTGAATTGCCAGACTGGATCCAAGGGGCTATTTTAAGTGTTGTACCGATGAGTATTACTGCAATAATGCTAGAGGTACTTGGAATTCCTTTTGAACTAGCGATCGTATTTGTTATTATTAACAATTTTTTATATTTGTTGCACACACACTTTGGTGATCCTTCTGTCGTTGGTTGGATTACGGCAGGAATTCCGTTATATGTTGCGTTTTTATCTGGATTTCCAGAAGGAGAGGCACGCATCCAAGCATTAATCGCTTTGCAAGCAATGTTAGCTTTAATCTTTTTAATCATGGGTCTTTTTAAAGGGGCGGATTATCTTGTAAATAAAGTACCACTATCGCTAAAAGCAGGAATCTTAATTGGTGCAGGATTCGCTGCTGTTTTCGGTGAATTCCAGACTGACGGACGAGTGTGGAGCATGCCGATTACGATTCTTGTTGGGGCTGGATTAGGATTTTTTATGATGTTTTCTAAATCAGCAGGACCGTTGCGTGAACGGTATTCACTGTTTCGTTTCGTCGCTCAATACGGGATTGCGATTCCATTTGCGATTGCATATTTGTTTGGTATTTTGATTGGTGAAGTTGCGAAACCATCACTGACGTGGAGCTTTGTTGCTTTACCTTTAGGGGAAATTTTCTCTAGTTACAGTATTTTTGCAGTTGGTGTTCCACCGGTCGAATATTTTATGCAAGCGCTTCCATTAGCGGTTGCCGCATACATTATTGCATTTGGTGATGTGCTCGTCGCAAGCTCTCTTTTAAAAAGAGCCGATGAAGTACGGAAAGATGAAAAAGTTAAATTTAGTCCTAGTAGAAATAGCATTATCGTTTCGATTCGAAATGGATTGCAAGCGATTTTCATGCCATTTCTCGGTATGTCGGGACCACAATGGACGGCAGGACAAGCTCTCGTTACGACTCGCTATATGAACAACTCTCGTAATGTTGTTGATAGTTATTGGGGAGGAGCAACAGGTATTTATTGGGGTATGAGTTTTGCGCTATTACTTGGTCCAATCGTCTCATTGTTCCAGCCAGGAGTTGCGATTGGAATGACATTAACGATGTTAATTCAAGGATATCTATGCGGATATTTAGCAATGGAACTTTTAAAAGAAACATCAACGCTAGAAAAAGGAATTGCAGTCATTATCGGGGCTGTGTTAGTTGCCAAAGGTGCGACTTGGGGTTTAGGTGTAGGACTCGTTCTATGGTTATTGCTAGAATTTGATTGGACAAAAAGAAAAAGTGAAGAAAAGGACGAATCGGTTAGTGCTTGACAATCAATTAAACTTCACACAATCTAATAGATAAGAATGGAAAGGGCGGAGAATGCTCCATCTTTTCCTTCGTTACATCATACAGCTTAGGAGGGGTTTCGCTTTGCTTTATATTAATGGAGAATGGATCGACTCGAAAAATGGGACATTTCAAGTAACAAACCCAGCAACGGGAGAAATTTTGTCCGAAGTAGCCGATGGCACGAGAGAAGATACAAAACGTGCAATCGTTGCAGCTGAGGAAGCTTTTCACTCGTGGTCATCACTGACCGCTTTTCAACGCTCAGACTATTTATATCGCGTTTATAACTTAATGATAGAGAAAAAAGAACACCTTGCGGAGATGATGACGAAAGAGCAAGGAAAACCGTTAAAAGCAGCTCGGAATGAGGTGCAATACGCCGCAGATTTTGTTCAATGGTATGCGGAGGAAGCGAAACGGGTTTACGGTGAAGTATTGCCGGCACCGAGAGGGGATCAACGTTTTATAGTTTTACGTCAACCTGTTGGTGTCGTTGGAGCGATTACACCATGGAACTATCCGATTTCAATGCTTACTCGCAAAATTGCCCCAGCGATTGCGGCAGGCTGTACGATCGTCTTAAAGCCAGCAGAACAAACACCGCTTTGTGCGATTGAGACCATGAAGCTTTTTCATGAGGCAGGTATACCGAACGGCGTTGTTAATTTAGTCCCGACAAATAATCCTGCTGAAGTCGGCGATGAGCTGTTGACAAATGAAACGATTAAAAAAATAACGTTTACCGGTTCAACAGAAGTTGGAAAAATGATTGCTGAAAAAGCAGCACGTCAAGTGAAGCGGGTATCGATGGAACTCGGCGGACATGCGCCATTTATCGTTTTCCCTGATGCCGATCCCGTTCATGCAGCGAAAGGTGCCTCACTCGTGAAGTTTCTCAATACTGGACAAGCGTGCATTAGTCCGAATCGGATTTTTGTACATAAAAGTATGGTTGAACCATTCACAAAAACTTTAGTAGAACGGGTAAATAAAATGAAGGCAGGAAACGGACTTGAGGAAGGCGTTTCGATTGGTCCTCTTGTCGACCGCGCTGCTCTCGACAAAGTGAACAATCAAGTGAATGATGCTCGTGAAAAAGGAGCGGATGTGGTTGCTGGTGGCTCGCGTCTTAACGATGACCATTTAAAAAATGGCTATTTTTATGCACCGACTGTTTTAACAAATGTTTCACCAGAAATGAAAATTTACCGTGAAGAAACATTTGGGCCGGTTGCGCCGATTATTCCATTTGAGACAGAGGAAGAAGTCATTGCGATGGCCAATGATACAAATTATGGGCTTGCATCGTACGTCTATACGAATAACCTGAAGACAGCATCGCATATGTTTGAAAAGCTTCGTTTCGGTATTGTCGGAATAAATGATATTAACCCGACTGCAGCGGCTGCTCCATTCGGTGGCATGAAAGAAAGCGGACTCGGACGTGAAGGCGGAAGAGAAGGGATTTTAGAATATTTAGACACGAAGCTCGGTGGTTTTTCTATCTAAATTTAAAGGGGTGGACGAGATGGATAAAGCAGAATTAAAACATATGATTTTAAAAAACGAAAATACACTCGTTAGTACACTTGGAATTACGTATGAAGAACTGACACCGGAACGTGTCGTTTGTAACATGCCAGTCGGTCCAAAAACATGGCAGCCTTACGGTTTGTTACATGGAGGAGCGTCAGTTGCGTTAGCTGAAACAGCGGCAAGTGTCGGTACTGCGATAAATATAAATCCTGAAACACATTTTGCGGTCGGTTTAGAAATTAATGCGAACCATATAAAAGCAAAACGTGATGGAATAGTGACAGCTACTGCTACCCCTCTTCATAAAGGTCGGACGACAATGGTATGGGATATTAAAATTACCGATGAAGATGATAAACTTATTAGTATTTCACGATGTACCGTTGCAATCGTTCCTCACAAAAAGTAGTTTATAAATAACAAAAACTTGGCCATGTTACGCCAAGTTTTTGTTATTCTTTTTGTTTAATATTCTCAATAATAAGCTGTGGACCTTCTATACGATACGTAAAGGTCACTTTTTTGCCTATTTCAAGTGATTCGACTTGTTTTTTTACGTCATCACTAAGTTGAAATGCGGTTGGTCCGTCCTCGGTTTCAATTTCAATCGTGTGCGGATCTTGTTGACCATTGTATACTCCGGTTTCCGCCGAGTCTTCTTCGCTTTCAGTTCCTTGCATTTTTTCAATTGATTGTAAGACGTTTTGTTTATGTTCGTTTACAATGTATTGAAATTTGACACTATCATTTGGTTGCAGCTGTTCAATTTGTTCCGTTGATTTTTCTGTTAATTGGAAGGCTTTCGGTCCTTCGTTCGTTTCAATTTCTACCGTATGAGGATCAGCTTGTCCAACGAAAATACCGAGGTCATTAATGATAGACGGTTCATCTGAAGCTGGTGCGGTTTCTGTTCCGTTCGTTTCCTCATCCTCATTCACGTTTTCTGTTTTTTCATTGTTCTCTTCTGCTCGATCAGGTTGTTCGATCGTCCCGCAAGCGGCCAATGCAAGAAGACAAACAGACAAGAGTGCTAAGATAGATACCTTTTTCACGCTATCTCTCCTTCCTACTATTCTAATGAATAGTACTACCCTTACTTTACCTGTTTTTAAACATAATGAAAAGCAACAATTTCTAAATCATTTAAGATTGTGGAAAAAGGAGTAACGATAAATGAAAAGAAATGTTACAATAGTGTTAACAATGTTAGTTTAGTGGGGTGTGGAAGCCATTTGACGACAAAAAGAAATGAAGTATTTAGTTGGATTCGAACGATTCTATTTGCAGTCATCATCGCATTTTTAATTCGTGCTTTTTTATTTACTAATTATATTGTTGAAGGTGATTCAATGCTTCCAACAATGCATCATGGAGATCGACTTGTCGTAAACAAGCTCGTCTATAAATTGTACGAACCTGAACGTTTTGATGTCATTGTCTTTCATGCAACGAGTCAAGCTGACTATATAAAAAGAATTATCGGTTTGCCTGGTGATCATATCGAATATAAAAATGATGTGCTTTATATAAATGGCGAACCATATGATGAACCTTTTTTAGATGAAATGAAAATGAACGGAGAGCGATTGACACACGATTTTACGCTTCAACAAATTATCGGGAAGGAAACGGTACCTGAAAATACTGTATTCGTGTTAGGCGATAATCGCAGAAATAGTACGGATAGCCGAAATCTCGGTGTTATTCCGTTTGATCAAATTGTCGGTGAAGTCAATGTAAAATATTGGCCGTTTGCAGATTTGGAGTTTTATCATTAATGTTAAGCCCTGCATTGCAGGGCTTTTCGAAGTACATAATACGAGCACAGAATTAATGTTCGTCATAAAAAGCCATATGATGTATGATAAAGCGAAACTTAGTACTATAGGACGTGTCGTGTAGTCATCGCAAACACATAACGGTGTTCTTATCTGCCTACCAATTCTAGTGTCGTTAATTAAACGTGAACAATGAAAATGTAGAAAAGCGAAGATCATGGTTGTGCACCATTAAAATTTTCGGAATACACATTTTTTAGCTTCGCATGAACAATATTTATTGAGTATACTGTGCTGACATATCTCTCAAATTAACTTGAAGTAACCGTCTTTTAGAGTATTTAACACGATAGAAAGTAAAATTCAAGCGAAGGAAAATATCATGATTGGACATCCATTTATTGAACTTGGTCTCTTTTATCCAGATGCAAGATTCAACAGTAGTACGTCTTCAAACTTAGAGGTGAACAGCATGAATGTAACTCAGCTTATAAATAAAATTCCCTTACCTTCATTTGCATGTCATGTGGACGGAACACTCGTGGCAATGAACGAGCATATGAAGGATAAACTAGAAAACTTTTCTGAAACGAACGTTTCTCACGTATTTGATAGTTGGATTAACGATCACGTTGAATCGGTCGTGTTTGCAAAACGGAACGGGCAATCATTTATTTTCATTATGTGTCTTTACGAAAAACATACTGAACTTTATATTAGTGTGCCTGAACCTTTAGTCGCGTTTTTAAATGAGTTAAAAGAAAGTAATCGGGAATTAAGTACAATTTTTGAAAATTCGTATGATGGAATTTATATTACAGATCCAAAAGGAAAAACATTAAAAACGAACACAGCGATTGAACGGATAACAGGGATTCCGAAAGAATACTATATTGGTAAGACAGTAGATGACTTAATCAAGCGCGGGATTTTACAAACTTCTGTTACACATAAAGTGCTAGAACAGAAGAGAAGAGTGACGATTAATCAACTAAATTATGCAGGGAAAGATACCCTTATGACAGGAAATCCTGTTTTTAATGAGGAAGGCGACATAGAGAAAATTGTTACGAACATCCGAGATTTAACAGAATTAAACGAAGTTCACCGTGAACTTAAAAAAATAAAAGATTTAAATCAACAATATAAACGCGAGCTTAAAAAACTTCAATCGTTAACGAAGTTTAATCAAGATGTTGTTATTGTAAGTGAAAAGATGAACAACATTTATGACGTTGTCGAACGGATTGCAAATGTTGATGTGACCGTGTTGATTTTAGGAGAAACCGGTGCCGGAAAAGATGTAATAGCAGGGGAAATCTATCATAAAAGCGATCGCTCCAAAACGGGTGAGTTTATTAAAGTAAACTGTGGTGCGATTCCAGATCATTTATTGGAATCGGAACTTTTTGGGTATGAAAGTGGGGCGTTTACCGGTGCGAACCAAAAAGGTAAGCAAGGCTTATTTGAACTAGCACATAACGGAGTTATTTTTTTAGATGAAATTGGGGAACTTCCTTCAGAGCTGCAGGTGAAGCTGCTACGTGTTCTCCAAGAAAATGAAATTCAACGAATTGGCGCAACGAAACCGCTCAAGGTAAATGCTCGTGTTGTCGCTGCTACGAACCGAGATTTAATGAAGATGGTCAAAGAAGGACGATTCCGTGAAGATTTGTTTTATCGCTTAAACGTTATTCCTATTCACGTTCCACCATTACGTGAACGTCGGGATGATATTTTACCACTCGTTCAACATTTTCTTGAAAAAACGAATGAAAAGTATAATTTTAAAAAAGAATTTAATCATGAATTAAACGAATTCTTTTATTATTATTCGTGGCCTGGAAACGTTCGTGAATTAGCAAATTTGATTGAACGTCTCGTTTTAACGACAGGAAATGATCTCATTACGATTGATGATTTACCAGTAGAATATCAAAAATCGGAGGAAACGGAGTTTGCCCTTTCGGACATTGTTTCTTTAAAAGATGCGGTCGAGCTAGCTGAAGTGCAAGTGCTTCAAGCAGCTTGTAAAAAATATCGGACAACGTATGAAATTGCAAAAGCGCTTCGTACGAGTCAGGCGACTATCGTTCGTAAATTAAAAAAGTATAATTTAACTATTGAATAGGAGAGGGATTCATTTGAAAATTGGAATTGCTGGAGCTGGTGCAGTCGGTGGATATTTTGGTGCGTACTTAAAACAAGCAGGGCACGATGTCGTTTTTTTGGCAAGAGGAAAGCATTTAGAAGCGATGAAACAATCAGGTTTAACGATTATCGAAAATCATGATGAGCGAATGACAATCCACGGAGTGTTTACAGAGGACCTTTCGTCCTTTCTAGATGCATCACTCATTTTGTTTTGTGTGAAATCTCCTGACACAAGGGCAACCGCTGAACAAATTAAATCGTTAGGGAATGACGATTCAATTATTTTAACATTGCAAAACGGAGTGGATAATGAAGAAATTTTAATTGATATATTTGGCGAAGAACGAGTGTTATCTGCAGCGACTTATATTTCTTCTCACGTTGAAAAGCCAGGTGTCATCAAGCAAGAAGGTGTCGTAAAGTTAATTATCGGAGCGTTACATGAAGCAGGTGTACCGACGTGTCAGCAAATTGCTGATGTTTTAAATGAGGCGAATATCGATACAGCTATGAGTGATTCGATAATGGAATCAAAATGGAAAAAGGTGTTATGGAATGCGACGTTTAATCCGCTTGCAGCATTATCTCAAGCCACAGTTGGAGAGATTTTAGATGACGAAGAATTACGAATGACTGCGGAACAAGTTTGCCGTGAGGTGCTCGCAGTGGCAAACAAAAATGGCATTCCGTTAGGTGAGAAAATGTTAGACGTTACGTTTAAGAAAGCTGAGTTTGCGAGGGGACATAAGCCATCGATGCTTCAAGATCGATTACACGGTAAGCAAATGGAGATCGAATCTTTGTCGGGTTATTTCGTAAAGAAAGGGAGAGAATTAAGCGTTGAAACTCCTGCCACTCAAGCACTTTATAGCAATCTCCTCTTTATAGAGAATGGTCAACATGTTGTAAAGCGATAGATTGTGCCTGCCGTCTAGGATTTCAATCATAACGACGTACTCACGTAAAAGAAAATTAAATTTTGTTAAACCTTGTAAATAAAACTTATAACAACATGTAAAGAGAAAGGCAGACGAAGTTGTGGAGAGGATAGAGTCGGCTACAGAGCGAAGCTGGAAACTACAAAGTGGATTTGTACTTGGCATTACTTTTTTTTATTTGCTTGGACAATTTATAATCGGACCAATGATAACGACAATAATCGGCATTTATTTATTCGTCGTTACGCTATTCATGCTGTTCCAAATCGATGGTTTTATTAAATATATGTCAATCGCTATGTTTGTAATCGGAGCTATTATTTTGTCCGTAAAAGGAAGTTCATTTGAGATATGGCTGCAAAGTGTATCGATTAATCATACCCTCGTTGCTTTACTCGTATCTGTACCGCTGCTAGGCATTACAGTTAAATCAAAGCAATATATTGAAGCGTTGCAACAGTTATATGTTAAGTATTTGTACAACCCGACAATTTTTACTGCTGCTACACAGTTGCTTACACATGGAATGGCAATCGTATTGAACATGGGCGCAGTTACAATTTTTTATTATTTAAGCTCTAATAATCCGGTCGTTAAACAGAAACGATTTGTTCTGACAGCATTAGTTAGAGGTTTTGCAAGTGCGATTGTCTGGTCGCCTTTTTTTGCAGCCATGGCGCTTGTGACGAGTCAATTAAACCTAGAATGGTCGACTGCACTTCCGTATTTGTTTGGGTTTGTCATCGTTAGTTTTATCGTTAGTATCATCGTAGATTTATTCGTACAAAAAAAACAATCTGCTATGCTCGATTCGAGCGAAGAAGTAGCTACCACAATTGACGAGTTTACTCGTGAAGAAGTTTCTGTAAATTGGAAAAAAATTATCGAGCTTTTCTCATTGTTGTTAGCGATTATCGGATTCGTATTTTTGATTGATCGGGTGACAAGCTTAACGATGCCAACAGTCGTTATTTTAACGGCGTTTTTCTTTCCACCAATTTGGCTCCTACTGAAAAGAAAATACGCAATGCTCATTTCGGAAAGTAAGCAATATGTAAAAAAAACAGTTCCTCTGTTTAAAAAAGAAACAGTGTTATTTTTGACAACCGGTTTCTTTAGTGGTGCAGTAAGTCAAACGAATTTTGGAAATGGACTCGCAACGTTTTTAAACATAATTTTCCAAGATTTTACAATTGGTATTTCGTTGTTTATTGCAGTTACGATTATTTTGTTTAGTTTAATTGGATTTCACCCGATTATGTTAATTACATTGTATATTACGAGTGTAGATCCGATGCAACTTGGGATGTCTAAAGTATATTATGCTATCCTGTTGCTTGGGTCATGGGGATTAGCTACACCTGTTTCACCGATGACCGCTGTCAGTCATTTATTAGGTAGTTTATCGCGTATACGTGTGTTTACGTTATCATTCCGCTGGAATATTTTACATTGCATTTGTGGACTTATTTTTCTCATTGTATATGTGACATTCCTAGCTAAATTAAATGTGATTTAATTCAAAAATGAATCATATAATGCGAAAACGTTTCGATTAAAAACATTACTATTTTACAAAACGTCATAATTTCAAAGTAAATAATTTGGCACGAAAATTGCATAATAATTTGAATGTACTTCATTGAAAGGAGAATAATTAATGTCACATATTACAGATGAAATGTTGCAAATGAAAACGATGGTTCGAAACTTCGTCGAAAATGAAGTCGAACCGTACGCACAACAGATTGAAGATGAAGATAAAATTCCTGAACATTTAATCGAAAAAGCGAAAGAACTTGGTCTTTTTGGGATGAGTATTCCCGAGGAATATGGCGGTATTGGTTTAAATATGGTTGGAAAAACTCTCGTGCTCGAACAACTCGGTCGCACGCATAACGGTTATGTCTCACTGATTAGTGCACATACCGGAATCGGAAGCACTGGGCTTGTCAAACTAGCTTCTGAACATTTGAAGAAGAAATATTTGCCAGATATGGCGGCGGGTAATAAAATTGCAGCTTTCGCGCTATCTGAGCCAGAAGCGGGTTCTGATGCGACAAACTTGTCAACACGAGCGGAGAAAAAAGGTGACAAATGGATTCTAAATGGTGGTAAGCATTTTATTACGAACGGACCTGTCGCTGATGTTTTTACCGTGTTTGCAGTGACTGATAAATCAAAAGGTGCAAAAGGAATTACAGCGTTTCTCGTAGAAAAAGAATTCCCAGGTTTTTCTGTTGGAAAACCAGATAAAAAAATGGGCTTGCGCGGTTCATATACGAGCCAGATTTTATTTGAAGACTGTGAAGTTCCTGAGGAAAATGTCATCGGCGAAGTTGGCATGGGCTACGTCTCTGCACTAAAAATTTTAGGTGAAGGACGTGTCGGTCTTGCTGCAAGAGCTGTCGGTTCTTGTGATAAACTAATTGAACTTGCTGCCAGTTATGCGAAAGAGCGCGTGCAGTTCGGAAAGCCGATCGCAAAAAATCAAGCGATTCAATGGATGCTTGCTGACATGGCAACAGAAACAGAAGCTGCCCGAACATTAACGATGAAAGCAGCAGAAATGATTGACGATGGGAAAAAAGTGATTAAAGAAGCATCAATGGCGAAGCTTTTTGCTTCTGAAGTGTTCAATCGTGTCGCTGATAAGGCACTCCAAATTCATGGTGGTATTGGTTACATCGCTGAATATCCTGTTGAACGTTTTTATCGTGATGCACGAATTACAAAAATTTATGAAGGTACGAACGAAATTCAGCGTTTAATTATTGCGCGTAACGTGTTAGAAGAAAACTAATAAAGGATTAACCGGACAACAATTGCTGTCCGGTTAGATTCTAATATAAGTAGATGAGTGGAGGAAGTTAATGAATACATATGACTTGTTTGATTTAAAAGGGAAAGTAGCGATTATTACTGGTGGCGGTGGTGGACTAGGTACACAAATGGCAACAGCATTAGCTGATGCAGGGTGCACGGTTATCCTCTGTTCACGAAAAATTGAGAACGGTGAAGCGGCTGTAACAGAATTACAAAAAAATGGAGCTAACGCAAAAGCGTATGCGTGTGATGTTACTAATCTCGAACAAGTAAATGCACTTGTTTACAATGTAATTAAAGAATTTGGTCGGATTGACATTCTTATTAATAATAGTGGCACGACGTGGGGTGAAACGGTTGAAGATATGCCACTGCACGCTTGGGAAAAAGTGATGAACGTGAACGTAACAGGTACGTTCCTTATGTCACAGGCGGTCGGCAAACAGATGATTGAACAAAAGAAAGGAAAAATTATAAATATTGCTTCTGTTGCGGGTTTGAAAGCTGAACCTCCTGAAGTGTTAAATGCAATTGGCTATAGCACAAGTAAAGGTGCGGTCGTTCATTTTACGAAAGACCTTGCACGAAAATGGGCACAGCATAATATTACTGTCAATGCCATTGCACCGGGCTTTTTTCCATCAAAAATGACAAAGGTCGTTTTAGAGCGACGCGGAGATGCCATTAAAGAGAAAAACCCGATGAAACGAATTGGAGGCGAGCACGACTTAAAAGGAGTCGCATTAATGCTCGCAAGCGCAGCAAGCGATTTTATTACTGGTCAAATCATTGCAGTTGATGGCGGAGCATCTTTATAATAAGTGTAGGAGCACTTTAGTTATAATAGAGTTTGTTCAAAAAAGTCTAGAAACGACGGGTTACGAATCTCTTTGTAACGTCTCAACTTAGCATTTTATCGTTGAACTTATAAGGGAAACTATGCAGTGGCCGTGCTTTAATAGCTTGGTACTAGCTAAGTTTTCTTTATTAGCTTGCTCTTACGCTGCTCACGTATAGGCATTAATGCTACTCTGCTCAATACATGCACGTCCTGCGATGTACAGGATGTGCTACCGTTCTCACAGGACTCAAGCAATGCTCTACAGAGTATGCTGTGCCGAGAGTAAACCTAAAACAATAACACTCTCGTGTCCCGAAGGTGAGGTTTTTAGGCGACGTACTTAAATTGCAGAGGTTAGCGTATTTTGTTCAAGGAAATGGCTCAGTGTAGCGTTTACCTTGATTGTGCTAGTATTGACGTTACGAATTTAGTCGACCTTGCTTCTCGTTGTTCTTCTTTTTGAACATACACTAAAGGGGAGGGATAGATGTGCACAAAGTAACAAATCGTCCGTGGTTGCAATTTTATAGTGAGAAAAATAATAACTTACTAGAAATTCCGAATCGGTCTTTATATCAAATTTTAGAAAAGACGTATTACGAGTTTCCTCATGCTACGGCAATGATTTATGACGGGAAGCAAGTGACGTATCATGAATTAAAAGCAAAAGTCGATCGATTAGCGAATGCTTGGAAAGAACTCGGTGTTCAAAAAGGGGATCGCATCGGTTTAATGCTCGCAAACCATCCAGATTATATCGTTAGTTACTATGCGACACAAATGTTAGGCGCAACCGTTGTGCAAGTGAACCCACTTTATACCGTAAGAGAGCTTCAAGGCATTGTAAATGATGTGCAAATGAAATATATTGTTACGCACGATTCGAATCGCAGCACATTAAACCAGATTAATACTAATGCTCTAAAAGCAGTATTTCTGTCAGAAGATCCTCAACCTGATAATGTAGAGTTGGCTTTACCGTCTTATTATTTAAATGACATGATTGCTCAGTCAACACCGCTTACAAACTATGAAGAAATAGATATTTACGAAGATATAGCAGTCATACAATTTACTGGCGGAACGACAGGCAAAATGAAAGGTGCAATGCTCACTCACTTTAATTTACTTGCAAACGTTATCCAAAGTTATGCGATGTATAGTGACCTTCTTGATGATGGAAAAGAAGTAACGCTTGCTGCGACACCTTTTTACCACGTATTTGCAATGACAGCGGCGATGAACGTTTCCATTTTTTCAGGGCAAGCGATTCTCATCATTCGAAAGTTTCAAGTTGATGAAGTGCTTAAACTTATAAAAAAATATCGTCCTAGTTTTTTCCCAGGCGTTCCGACGATGTATAATGCGTTCGTCAACCATCCGAATGTCAAAGAGTACGGACTTGATTGTTTAAAAGTGTGCTCAAGCGGTTCCGCTCCATTACCAAAAGAAATTTTACGCCGTTTTAAAGAAATAACCGGTGTTCCGATATTAGAAGGATACGGGTTATCTGAAACGTCACCTTCAACGCATCGAAATCCAATTCACGCAAAGCGTAAAGTTGGTAGCATCGGTATCCCGATTCCGTTAACCGACAGTAAAGTTGTCGATGATCATGGCAATGAAGTGAACATCGGTGAAATTGGTGAACTAATCATAAAAGGACCTCAAGTAATGAAAGGGTATTATCAAAAGCCTGAAGAAACGGCCGAAGCGTTGCGTGACGGATGGCTATACACTGGTGACTTAGCGACGATGGATGAAGAAGGTTATTTTTACATCGTCGGTCGCAAAAAAGAGATGATCATTTCAGGCGGATTTAATATATATCCACAAGAAGTAGAGGATGTCCTATATGATCATTCAGCAGTAAAAGAAGTAGCAGTCGTCGGCATACCTGATGAATATAGCGGAGAACGAGTAAAAGCATTCGTCGTTTTTAAAGAAGGGGTACAGGCGAGTAAAGAAGAGCTAATAGAGCATTGTTATGAACATTTAACACGCTACAAAGTTCCGAAAGAAATTGAAATTCGTGAGGCTTTACCACGCAATACAGTAGGAAAATTACTAAAAAGAATTTTAGTTGAGGAAGAAATTAAAAATGGAAGGAGAACGAAACATGAGTTATGAAAATATCCTCGTTGAACGAAAAACGAATTTAGCTTACGTCACGATTAATC
>NZ_JBEUEL010000014.1:0-69364 GCF_041725775.1 Pueribacillus sp. YX66
ATGGAATCCGACAATTCCGAGGATACCCTACCTATTTTTTATTGAAAAGACCTTTACACAAAATATTTTACGTCATCTCGTAGAACGGAATCATTAGTTTCTCGCTCTTATTTACACGCTATTCAATATTTACCTTCTTTATATAGTTGGGTATACAAAAAAAATGTTTTTGATAACAAGGAAAAAGATCGTTTTCTATTTTATGAAATGTTGTTTGAACGTGCGATGATCAAATTAATTGACGAAAAGAATCCGAATTGGCTCATTTGTACACAAGCACTTCCATCGTATATTATTAATCGTTTAAAGCAGAAACAGAAAATTGATCTACCCGTTGTAAACGTTTATACTGATTATTTTATTAACTGTCTTTGGGGAACAGAAATGATCGACTACCATTTAGTTCCAGATCAAATGTTTAAAGATCAACTCATTCAAAAAGGTGTACAAGGTGAGAAAATTTACGTCACAGGTATACCGATTCATCCTTCAATTCAACGTATTGAATCTGTTTATAAACCTTCCAACTCTAAGTATAATATACTTATTACAGGGGGAAGTCTTGGTGTTGGAAATATGATTACGATCGTACGACAGTTAAGGCCTTCTTCGTCAATCGATTACTACGTATTGTGTGGTAAAAATAAGCGATTGTATGATACACTAAAAGAAAAAAATTCCTACGTAACGCCTCTACCATATATTGAATCTCCGGATGAAATGAATAAGTTGTATAATGATATGGATGGAATCGTTACGAAGCCCGGAGGTGTTACGATTACTGAGTCTTTAAATAAACGTTTACCAATTTTTATTTACCACACGTTACCCGGACAAGAAGAAATGAATTTAAACTATTTGTTAACGAATGAACTAGTCTTTGACTTAAGAGATATTATTGGAAACGGAAACGTAAGCGACGTTATTTATTCAGTTTTATTATCAGAAGAAGGAATGTATCGTTATCGAAAAAAAGTTGATTTTTTCCATAAAAGGGTTTCAACAACAAAGTTAAAAAAATTTATTCAACATATTGGTTAGGGAGAATCATGATGATTTTAAAGGGGTTATTGTATTATTTTTGGGGTCTTATTGATACCTTTTATTACTATTTTACTCGACTTACTGCATTAGAAAAACAGTATGCCAACAAGCAAAATATTCTTAGGGTAAGAACTACGACATACAAAGGATACGAAGTAGAACTTTCAGATGGAACAAAGATTAAATATAATGATAAACTAATTAAAATTCATTTGCACAATGTTCGCATAATGAAAGAAACGCGAAAATTTAAAAGTGAACTAAAGAAAGGCAAGTGGATCTATCGAGCTGTTGAACGTTCTTTACCCGAAGTTGTGTTATTTATAAATGAACATAAAAAAAGCGACGAAATCAAGGGAATTATCGGAATAACAATGCTCGATCGCGTTTCACAGCGTCTCGGATTTGAAACGAAAGAAATTTCCAACACATATTACAGATGGTTTAAGTGGGCATTACAGTTCCCAATTTTGTTTTTATCTACTTCTGATCGTTCAATTAAAACGATCACGAATGTAAAACCGAATTATTTGTTTATGTCGAAAGAAATGCTATTTGAAAAGTACAATAAATTAATTAGGTAAAAAATACCACTACCCATACTTATTCTTTCTTCCTATACTTATTTATAGGGAGAGGAAAGGATTAGTATGGTTTTTTTAATTTTTGTATATATCATTACAGTTTTGCTTATTATTCTTGCAAAAGCATATAAAAATACGAAAGAAGTTATTATTAATCAAGTTGAAATTCCTATAAAAGCCGAAGAAGTTGAAGAACGAGCAACGACTTTTCAAATTTTGCACATTTCAGATTTACATTTAGAAAATTTGTCAATTAGTCCAGATGAGATGTATGATCATTTAAAAGGGCGGTCCGTTGATCTAATTGCACTAACGGGCGATTTTCTTGATCGGAAACGCTCGATCCCAAAACTTGTTCCATATTTGGAAGTATTTCGTTCTTTACAACCTACACACGGGATGTATGGTGTTTTTGGCAATCATGATTATGTACTGAAAGGTCATCATTTCCAAATGTTAGAAGATACGTTGCGAAAACACGACTGTCACATTTTAAAAAATGAGCATGCGTCGATTCGTGTGAACGGTCAAATTGTCAACATCGTTGGAGTCGATGATTATAGCACGAATCGCAGCGATATTGACGCGTCATTTTCAGGTGTCGAAAACAATGGGGTAAATGTTGTTCTCACTCATGATCCGAACGTCGTACTTGAAATGCAGCATGTTGAATATGCGTATTTGCTTTCTGGTCATTTTCATGGAGGACAAATTCATTGGCCAAAACCGTATCATCTTGTAAAGATGGGGAAGCTTGCACAAATGAATATGATAAAGGGATTGCACAAACATGAGGGCAAACCATTTTACATTAGTGAAGGACTTGGTCAGACAGGTGTAAATATTAGACTTGGTAGCCGACCAGAAATTACGTTTCATCAACTTTTCATTTAATTCGATTAGTTTTGTGGTTTATTGACAAACTAAAGTGTAAAGAACGCTAACGATGAATTTTAATGAAAGGACTTGTTAGAATGCATACGGTTTGGAAAGGCTCTATAAGCTTTGGACTTGTCAATATACCCGTGAAAATGTTTACTGCAACTGAAAATAAAGATATTCGCTTTCGTCAAATTCATCAAGAATGTGGAACACCAATTCGTTATAAGAAGGTTTGTCCGAATTGTGACCGTGAAGTTGTTGAAGATGAGATCGTAAAAGGATATGAATATGAGTCAGGGAAGTACGTTATCGTTAGTAAGGAAGATTTGGCATCCATTGCATCTGAAACTCGAAAAACGATAGAAATTATCGATTTTGTTAACTTAGAACAGATAGACCCGATTTATTTCAACAAAACATACTTTTTGTCCCCTCATGAAACAGGGGATAAACCATATCAATTGTTGCGTAATGCGATGAGAAAGACTGGAAAAATTGCAATTGCAAAAGTAATGATACGCTCTAAGGAAAGTCTCGCAGCCGTTCGTATTTATGAGAACTGTATTGTGATGGAAACGATTTTTAGCCCTGATGAAGTTCGCTCTGTAGAGCTTGTGCCAGGCATTCAAAATGAATTAAGTGTAAGTGATTCGGAAATGAGTATGGCAGTACAATTAATCGAAAACTTAGCGACTGATTTTGAACCAGAAAAATATACAGACGAGTATCGAATCCGTTTACAAGAATTAATTCAAGCAAAAGTTAAAGGCGAGGACGTTGTAACAGCGCCAGATTTACCAGAGATGGCAAATGTTGTTGATTTAATGGAAGCCCTTCAAGCCAGTGTTGAAGCAACGAAAAAATCGAAATCGGCTTCTAAAAGAACACGGACAAGAAAAGAGAAATCAGCAAATGAGTAACGGGTGCTTCTAGCACCCGTTTTAGTTTGTTTCAAACCTGCATTCGGATGGGGGAACTTGTACAAATGCTTGAACCGTAGGGTGACGTAATCGTTTTGTCGGTAACCATTCTAAAAATGTAACTTTTACAGTTAGTATTGGTTTCAGCCAAATGCTATCTTTCATTCGTTCAGGTTTGTTTATAAACGGGCTGCGATTGACGATGAGCGGCTGGATAAGTGTCGTCAGTTGTATCCGCTCTTTCTGCTTTAGTTTTCCAGTTCCGCCGTGACCGATGTAGATAAGATTGTCTTGTTCGTCATATAGCCCAAGCAATAAAGAATTTACGATTCCTGAACGTAACGTCACACCCGCGACGACCGCATGAATATGTTGAATGTTTTTTTTCTTTTGCCATCTATCATTTTTTCCATTTATAAAGTAAGGACTGTTTAAATTTTTAATAACAATCCCTTCCATTCCTTGTGCTTTTATTACTTCAAATAATTCGTTACTATTAGTAAAACTAGGAACGACTTGAATGAAAGGAGAGGGAACAATAATTTCTTTAAGTCGTCGCATTCTGTCAGTAAGTTTTTGTTCATTCATCCAAATTCCGTTGTAGTAAATAACATCGAAAACCATGTAAGTTATCGGTACGTGTTTTCGAACATCATTTACTTTTTCGAAGCGTCGAATTCCATCACGTCGCATGACAGTTGGAAAGGAGGGTTTTCCATCGTCTCCTAAGGCAATTACTTCACCATCAAGAATGACTGAATTGGCAGTGCAGTAAGTGGTGATGTTAAGTAGTTCTGGATAATGGTACGTTCGTTCGTTTAATTTGCGATTAAATAATCTCACTGTGTCGCCATCATAATACGTTAACAATCTTACTCCATCCCACTTTACTTGTGAAATCCATTCATCGCCAACTGGGATGATGTCTGTTTTTACTGGTTCAAAAGGAATGATTGGCTTCAGTTTCATATTAACCTCTTAATAAAACAGGTTTCCAAATGGAATCTTAATGGATTTGCTCATTGAACTGTTCAATACATTGTTGAACGAGTGTAACCCCTTGACTCATCGCAACGCCTCCGCCTATGGCAGTAGAAACTCCAATTACTTCAAATATTTCTTCCTTCGAACAGCCTTGTTCGAGGCACCCTTTTGTGTGATAAATGATACAATACTCATCTTGAGCATACGTACTAATTCCAAGTGCAATGAGTTGTTTTTGTTTTTGGCTTAATTGTCCTTTTGCAAAACAGCTTTCTGTAAATTTGTTATAGTGTTCAACAAGTTCTGGCATGGACTTCTCAAGTTTTCCTAGTCCTTCTTTATAGTGAAACAAATCATGCTGTCGGTCCATTTATTTCCCTCATTTCTATTCGTTTGTCCATCTTTTTCACTAGCTTACGTAAAATATTCAATGTTTGCTTGTGGAAAAAACGTCTGAATATAGTTTCCTAACGTATCTTTAATTTCTTCTTGCTCAGGATCCGTATATACATATTTGTAGATCCCATACCGTCCCCATTTTTGTTTTCGTTTTGATTCATCAAGCTCAAGCTTTGTCATCGGATAATTTTTTTGAATGACTCGTTTTGCGGGTTTTGTAAATCGGTGCTGAATCATTTCAAAGGTTAGGTTTTCATGGGTTTTTTTCGGAAGGTGTTCCACTAATTTTTCTAACATCTTTTTATAGCCGTCTTTCCAACCTTCGTGTAAATAAATGGGCGCTATAATGAAACCAAGCGGATAGCCTGCATTTGCCACTTTGACAGCAGCTTGAATTCGTTCATGAAGTCGTGACGTACCTGGTTCAAAATACTTAATAACATATTCATCATTTATACTGAAACGAAATCGAGTTTTATTGTTATGTTTTGCATCGAGCAAATGATCGACATGAGAAAATTTTGTCACAAATCGTAGCTGACCGTATTCCGATTCCCCAAAAAACTCGATTGCTTTTTTCAACGTATGTGTTAAATGATCGATCCCTACGATATCTGATGTACATGATGCTTCAAATCTTGTCGTCTCTGGAGCACGTTCTTTCATATATTGTTCTGCTACTTCAAAAATGTCATCGAGATTGACATATGTCCGAATATACGGTTTGCTGCCCATTGTTGTTTGCAAATAACAATAATGACAATGCCCCATACAGCCAGTTGCAAATGGAATGGCATATTCTGCTGATGGCTTGGACGTATCAAATTTTAACGTTTTACGGAGACCGACTACAAGTGTTGATTTCGCAATACGATATTTTTGAAAATCATTTTCTCCCGGGAGGTTACGGATATGGTTATGAGATGTTGTTTGCCTAATTTCAATTCCCATGTTTTCAAATTTAGCAATGAGTTCTTTTCCTAACGGATAGTCGAGAGCCTTTGGTTCGACATAGACAAGTTGCGGAACAAATGGTCTAACCATAATATTGATCGCCCATTTCTACTACTCCGAAAGCTTCTTGGTAGGCTTGCTCAGCTTCTTGTTCAGTCTTATAAACCGCGATTTCATCGGTTAATGGATAGTATGTGTCGTATAAAAAGAGAGCAAGTTCACCTGGGGATTCGGGATGAGACACAACAGCAGCTTCCTGTACATTTGCAACATCTTGCGCGTGCGGATTTCGTATGATGACATACACTACTTCGCCAAGATTAAAATTCGCTGACATCGTAATCACCAACTTTTGTTTTATTACCGTTAATGTTGCCAGCCGTATACATTCTATTCATCAAAGCGAAACTAAGAAAGAGAGGAGGTGTCTAATGTCACAGTGGTTTGATGTTAAGATTAATAATCACATTCTTCGAATTACGAATCCAAATAAACTCATTTGGTCGGAACTTAATGTGACGAAACTCGATTACATTCAATACTTGATAGATATGTCACCTTATCTTTTGCCTTATGTAAAAAATCGAATATTAACTACGATTCGGTATCCAGATGGCCTTGATGGAAAGTCGTTTTATCAAAAAAACATTCCAAACTATGCACCAGCCTGGATCGCAACACACGAGTGGAATGGGACAACGTATATCTTACTCAATAATTTACCTACACTTGTTTGGTTAGGGAATCAAGCTTGCCTAGAATTCCATGTCCCTTTTAACTACTATTATGAAAGTAATACTCCTTCTGAAATTGTTTTTGATTTAGATCCTTCTGATCCGAATGATTTTAGTCTTGTGTTAGAAGTTGCACTATTAATGAAAGAAGTGCTTGACTCACTTGGACTCGTAAGTTATCCAAAAACATCAGGAGCTACAGGCTTACAAATTTATATTCCGATTGAGCGGCGCTATACGTATGAACAAACATACGAATTTAATAAATTTATTGCATACTATATTGTCGAAAAATATCCGCAGCTTGTAACATTAGAACGACTTGTAAAAAATCGTGGAAAAAAGCTTTACTTTGATTATATTCAGCATGGGGAAGGGAAGACATTGTCCGCTCCTTATTTTACCCGTGCGAGAAAAGAAGGCACTGTTTCTGCGCCTGTTTCTTGGAAGGAGGTGCAGTCTGGCTTCCATCCACATGATTTTACAATGCTAAATATGAGAAAGCGAGTGAAAGATAGAGGAGACTTATTTTCGAATGTAAATTTGGAAAAAGAGCAACAATCTCTAGACGACTTATTAAACACGATTCAGTCTTTTAATAAAGAATAGGGGCGTAGGTGTATTTATCAATGCCGCTTAACAAATTTCTTCATAATTATATAAATAGAAAGGTCGTGACAAAATGAAGAAATTTGTATTTTCATGTCAATCATCGATAAGTTTGGAAAGAATTCGGGGGACTTCAGTATGCGGAAAAATATTATATTTTACGTTCGTATGTCGTGTAAATAAAAAGATAGAAAGAAGGTGTTAGCGATAAGCAAATTTAAACATATCCCACATAATCGGCTTTCCTTAGGAAGTGAAGAAAAGTGTGCTGCTGAAAGAGTGTTAACGTCGGGGTGGATCGCCCAAGGCGTTGAGGTGGAAAATTTTGAAGATGAATTTTGTGATTTCTTAGGAATTCCAAGAGGGTTAGCGGTAGCGGTTTCGAGTGGGACAGCTGCGTTGTATTTAGCGTTGTTGTCACTGGAAGCAAATGATAAAACTGTTGCTATGCCTGCGTATACATGTACCGCTTTACGAAATGCGACTGCTATGGCCGGAGGATATGAGCAGTTCATCGATAGTAGTTTTGATACACCAAATATGAGGTTATCTCAGATTCATTCATCATCCTCAGAGATTACGATTATCCCTCATATGTATGGAATTCCACAAGCGATATTAGCAACATCTTCATTCGTTATTGAAGATTGTGCTCAATCACTCGGGGCGACCGTTAATGATGAACCCGTTGGCTTACAAGGTGACATCGGGATATTTTCTTTCTATGCAACAAAGCTAATTACCTCTGGGGGTCAAGGTGGAATGATCGTAACGACTAGTCCTTCAATTATTGAATTTTTAAAAGATTATCGTACTTTTGATCAAAAGTACGATGGAAAACGACGGTTTAATTTTCAAATGACAGACATTCAAGCCGCGATTGGAAGGGTTCAACTTCGAAAGTTACCCGCCTTTTTAAAACGGCGTGCTGAGATTTATGACCGATATAAAGAAGCTCAGCTTCCTTTGCTTGATTCAAAAGCAGAAGGCATTGTCCCGGTTCGTTATCGTGCGATGTTACGGACAACTAAACAAAAGGAAATTTTATTAGCTTTGGATAAAGTGAATGTTAAAGCAACGATCCCGCTTCAAAGCCATGAATTGCTCGGAGCAATTGAGCAATTTCCAGTTGCTTTTCAATGGACACAAAACATAGTCTCTTTGCCGATTTATCCAACGTTATCTGATGAAGATGTAGAACGTATAACTGCAGCTGTTTTAAGTTGTTTGTGACCATCGTTGTTTTATTGTTTCAAGTGCTGTTCACCATTCGATTCACTTATAATGTCCACCAATTTTTGCTGCCCGCTCAAATGCTTGACCTGCATTTGTAAGAGAAGAAGCACGTACAATTGAGGTCGGACCATATTTGTTAAACAGATGATCGAGTGTTTGATTTAAGCGTTCTTGTTTTAAGGCGGTTTCCAGATCAAATAAGCTTAGTTGCAAAGAAAAATCTGATTGAAGTTGTGAAAGTGTTACACCGATGCTTCGAATCGGAAACTTATTCCAATGAGCTTGAAACAGCTTACATGCGGCCTTAAAAATTGTTAATCCATCATTCGTTGGCGAGGACAGTTTCATTTGTCGGTTGAAACCGGCTGGAAACTCAAAGCTTGCTCCCCGTACAGCAACTGAGACTGTCGAGCCTCTGTAATGTTTCGTTCGTGCTCTTCGTGCTACTTCTTCACTCAGTTCAAGCAAAACGACTTTAATGTCATTTAATCGTTTATAATCACGAGGCAATGTCATATGATGCCCGACCGCTTTTTGCTCATCATGCGTATGCAGTGTTACCGGAGAATGGTCAATTCCGTTTGCTGTAAGCCAGAGTAAATGTCCGTTAATTCCCCACCGTTTTTTTAATTTTTCTAAAGGAAAAGTCGCTAAATGACCAATTTGGCGAATACCCATGTTTAATAAATGTTTTTCCATGCGATGACCGACTCCGAACATTTTCCCGATAGGAAGTGGCCATAGTTCTTTTTTTAAGTTCGTGTGTGCTAAATGAAAAATGCCATTCGGACTTTTTTTCGCGAAGTGATCACATGCCATTTTTGCAAGTACTTTGTTTGGACCGATGCCAACCCGTGCAACTACACCAGTTTTATTTAAAATTTCGGATTTAATGCTTTGTGATATGGTGAAGGAATTACCAAATAATTTTTGGGTTACGGTAACGTCAAGAAATTGTTCATCAACTGAATAAGGTTCTACGAGATCGGTAAAGGTCTCCAATATTTCTGTAATTTGGCAAGAAACTTCAAGATATCGTTGCATTCTTGGTCGGATAATTACAGCTTCGGGGCATTTTTGTTGAGCTTCCCATAGTCTTTCTGCATTTTTAACTCCGTATTGCTTTGCAAGTGGGCAAGCGGCAAGGACAACGCCACTTCGCTTTTTAGGATCTCCAGATACGATTACCGGTTTTTCTCGTAAGTGTGGATTATCTGCTTTTTCAATCGAAGCGTAAAACGATTGCATATCAACGAGAAGGATTTGCTTATTCATAGTTAGAAAACACTCCCCTGAAAAGGAACATATGTTCACAATCTCATTATACACAAACGCTAGTTCGATTATCAATGGTAATTTTTGAAAAAATAAACCCGCAAACATTAGGCTGCGGGTAAAAGTTACGCTTCAAAATGGTTAAAAAAGTTGCGAACATCGTCAGGTGTTTTTGCATAGGCACTATGTAAGTGTGCTTTCTTTTCGCCGTTTTGAAAAATTAACAAGCTTGGAATTCCTAATACTTCATATTTTTCACCGATCTGAGGAAATTCATCACGGTCAATGACATACCACTTATACTCATAGTCTTTCACAATATCATCGATAAACATGTCGAGACGTTTGCAATCAGGACACCATGTCGTTTCGAATTTCAAGACGACAGGCTTTGGACTATTTATCGTTTTATGAAACGCTTCTTCAGTCGTAATTTTTTCCATCAGTATCACAATTCCTTTCAGTGAAGTAAATGATTCATTACTAAGGATACCAAACGAAGCTCTGCATGGAAATAAAAACACTGTTTGTTAAAATGTTCCAGTAGAAATGAAACGTACGTTCGTATATAATGAATGCGAAATGTAAGGAGGAGCGTTTTATGAGTATTTTTTATGAGTACGGGACGATTGTTGAACTCATTTATATCGATCGCCATGAAAGACTGAGTCAGCGAAAAGTGTTTATTTTATCTGAGCGAAATGACAGTCTACTCGCTTACTGCTATACAAAAAGAAGGATTCGTTCCTTTTTACTGAACAATATTTTAGGGGTGAGAAAGGTGAATACTTTATGACATTCAAACCATCAAAGATTACACCAGGATTTAATTTAACATGGGAAAGCAGCCGCATGATGCTGCCGGAGCACGTTGCCATGTTACAACAGCGAAAACAACTTCAGCGCAAAAGAAGCAAGCCGGAGCTAGATATGCAGGCGATTGAAGAACTTGAATGTAAAATACAAAGCTTAGTTGAGCAGAAGAAAGAGGCTGTTATTACAGTATTTGAGGAATTCGGTAACTGCGTATATTTAGGCAAAATTGCGAAAATAGATCCAGTAATGCGGAGAATAAAACTTGTCAGAGATGGCGAAGACATCTGGATAAAATTTGATGAGATTATTGAGATTGAAGAAAAGTAAAAGCTAGTCCAAACTAGCTTTATTTAAACAATCGTCTCAACGCTTTTCCAGTTGTTTTTCCAGTAACTCTCCTAGCTACTCTTTTTCCGACTGTTCCCTTTTTTATAGCATTGACATCACCAAGTATTTTCGAAAGTGTATAAAGAAAGCCGCGAGTTTTTTGAATGGACATGGCGTCACCTTCCTAATAACATAAGAATAATCTCTCAAACATTCATTTACTCCCAAAACTTCGGAAAAAGCCTTTCTCAAAGTTTCAGGCAAAGACATCGGTAAGCAAGCTAGCCGGTCTGCAATTTACATAAGTAACATGACCATTAAAACAAGACCGACAATTAGCAAAACGAGAATTCCAATACCAATTGCCATTAAACCGCGAGGATTGGGAGAATCATTTGATGTCTTTTTCTTTTCTTGATTTTCACTCATGCTAACCCTCCGTATTTAAAACGATATTTTCATTTTACCGTATCTAACTATTAAAATCATCCTTCTTTTTTAAAATTTGGAAACTGAACATTTTTTGTAGATTGCAACATTGTGAAACGGAAGATAAGAGGTTAGGGTAGAACGTTCGGCTTGTGAGCTCATCCTTATAAACACGAGCATTATATTATGTAGACGGTATTACTATAAATCTAATGGTGCAAATCGAAAAAAACGTTCTAGGTCTAAAAAATTCCTGTATGTATATATATGTAAATAAATATTAAGCGCAAGGGTGGGGTCATGACGTGGATGATAAGTCATCAAAAAACGAAAAGCGTTTAGTCAATGATGCTAAACAAGAGCAATTAGATCGGTATCGGGTACAAAACAAAGGAAAACCGATGACTACGAAAGAAGGATTAAAAGTCTCAAATGACGAGGAAATTTTAAAAGCTGGTGTACGTGGTCCAGGTTTAATTGAAGACTTCTATTTTTTGGAAAAATTTGGTCACTTTAATCGAGAAGAAATCCCAGAAAGGGTCGTTCATGCAAGAGGTTACAGTGCCCATGGGGAATTTGAATGTTATCAATCGATGAAGCATGTGACAAAAGCTGGTTTTTTACAGGAAGCTGGTAAAAAGACGCCATTGACTGTTCGTTTTTCTACCGTACAAGGCCCTAAAGGTTCCTATGACACAGCGAGAGATTTACGGTGTAAAGGTGTTAAATTTTATACAGAAGAAGGAAATTACGATTTGACTACGATTGCCATGCCTGTTCTCATTGTTCAAGATCCTTTGAAGTTTCCGGATATGATTCACGCATATCAATCGAAGCAAGATGATGATATCCCAACGGCTACTGGGGCCCATGACCGTTTTTGGGATTATGTCGCGAATAATCCAGAATCGCTACATATGGTGACATGGATTATGTCTGATCGCGGTCTCGTAAGAAGTTACCGTATGATGGAGTCCTGGTCAATTAATACGTATTTATTTATTAATGAACAAGGGGTTGCAACCTTTGTTCGATTCGTTTGGAAGCCGGTACTTGGTGTTCATTCCCTACTGCAAGATGAGGCGATTAAAATCGGTGGCCTCGATCCCGACTTTCATAGAAAAGATTTAAGAGAAGCGATTGCAAAGGGGGCTTATCCAGAATATGAATTAGGCGTGCAGCTTATTCCAATGGAGGATGAATTTAAATACGACTTTGATATTCTCGATCCAGCAAAATTTTGGCCTGAAGAGCTTATTCCAGTACAAATCATTGGAAAAATGACGTTAAATCGAAACATTGATAATTACTTTACAGAGTCAGAACAAGTCGCATTTAACCCAGCCAATGTCGTTCCAGGAATCGGTTTTTCTAACGACCCTGTTTTACAAGGAAGGTTATTTGCTTATCGAGATACGCAACACCATCGTCTAGGCAGTGCAAATTATGATGAATTACCAATTAATCGTCCCCTCTGTCCGTTTCATAACAATACACGAAGAGGTGTGATGAGGCAGCGAATTGATGTCGATCAAGTCAACTATCATCGAAATTCATTAGCGAATAATACACCGTATACGACACCTCCAGAAGAAGGGGGATATGCTCATTATCCGAAAAGAGTGGAAGGGCATGTTATCCGAGGTCGAAGTAAGTCGTTTAACGATTTCTTTTCGCAGACGAGAATCTTTTGGAATAGTTTAACACCAGTTGAAAAACAACACACGATAGAAGCATTTAGCTATCAGCTCGGAAAAGTAAGAAGTGAATCTGTACGGCAGCAAAACGTTAACTTATTAGTTAATGTAGACAAAAATTTAGCAAATATTGTTGCTGATAATATTGGTGTTAATCGGCCGACTGGAACACACGTACCCGTATCGACAAAATATCCATCCCTTAGCCAGACTAGCACACCAAAATACGCTTACACACAAAAAGTTGGTGTATTAATAGATGATGGTTTTAACGGTAGAGAAGTTACAAATGTGCTTAACTTTTTACGACAAAGTGGAGTTTTTGTTGTCATCATTAGTTCTACGCTAGGTTCGGTCACAGGTAATGATGGGACAAAATTGAAAGTGGATGAAACGTTCATAACAACAAGTCCTTATCTCGTTGACTCCCTTTATGTCGTCGGAGGACGTTCCAAAAATCAAAACAAATTTAATTCTGATGTTACGTATTATGTACATGTAGCATATAAACATTATAAGCCTATTGGAGTGGCTTCAAGCGGAAAAACTTTTGTTCGCGCATCGGAAAAGAACAATTTAGCTGGCGTTGTTTTCGCGGAAAATAATCAAAACTTCGGAAAAGACTTTATCTCTGCTATTCAACAGCAACGTTTTTGGAATAGGAAATAATGCTGATAAAGAAGGAGCGTCAAAGAAAAGTAAACACTCTTTCAAGTTTATTTTTGTATTGAGTTCTTCATTCCGCACCAATTTAAATTCAGCTCTTTATTGTTCATGTGATTCTCAAAATTTCAATGTCACTTCATATTTTCAAAAAAGATAGCTAAGCGCAACATGTGCGTCAATTAACTTCACTATCATTTACTAAACTGAAGTAAGCTTAAAGTATCTATGTCCCTTCGAGAGCTGGAGGAAAGTTAAAGATAGATTTCTACATTTCTCAAATTTTTTTAAAAGATAAATAAAATAACCACTTCATTTTTATGAAGTGGTTGATTTATGACCCGTACTGGGCTCGAACCAGTGACCTCTACCCTGTCAAGGTAGCGCTCTCCCAACTGAGCTAACGGGTCATTTTGCTGACAGATATAAATATATTAAATTAATGAGGACTTGTCAATGGATTATTTTTACATTTTAACAATTTTGTATGTTATTATTAAAAAGCTTTCGCGATACCGAATCACTATCATGTTTTCATTAAGAGTTTAAAAATTACGCTCATAGGAAATAGTGAAGACGATACGAAAAAGGTAACGTCAAAAGATTTATGAAAACTCTCCGAAAATTGAAGGCTTGACATTGAGCCTCCACGAGCATGACTCTTTACGTAAAGACGCAGCAATCCTGTTGCGTAAGGCTTTATAGCCTATCATTCTCGTCACTCAATGTAAAGCCTCAGCGGGAAAATGATGTTAAGCTCCTCTCATAAAGGAGGGAGAACACTTTTTGCCCTTAAGTTCATTAATACCAAGGGCTTTACAGTTTTTCATTAAAAAACTTTTGACAATACAACGAAAAAAGAGGGAGTGTAAGAATGAATAAATTTTTCAGTATCGTTTTCATGCTTGGATTTGCCCTTGTCGCATGTGCACAGGACAATACAGCGCCAGACAACCCGACGATTAATGAAGAGCCTAGGATAGACAACACGAATGATTCAAATGAAGAGAACAATGAGATAACCGAAAAAATCGATGAGCTTCCTTTTAACAAGTTTGAGCTTGATGTTGACTATGATGACAAATTTGATGTTGAAGTGGAACTTGAACGAAATCCTAGCGGAAACATTGATGTTGAATACCGTGATGAACGTAAAGGTGTTGATGAAAGAGGAGGAGAAGCGTTTCATTTACTATATGAGAAGTTAAAAAATCTAGACATCGATCAAAACTTAACTGATGACGAAGTGATTGCTAACGTCCTACAAACGTTTGAGTTAAATAGAGATTATACAGAACTTGACTTAGTCATCGTTTTTAATGATGGAACAAGAAGAGAGTATATTGACGAAAAAAAATAAACAATGACGTAAATTTCACATTTATAAAGACCTTTTGTGCGGAAAATATAGTAAAATGCCATATAAAGAAAACAATATAATAAAGAGTGAGGAGTTCATATGGCAAAACGTATATTTCTTGCACTATTACTAATGTTTATTTTTCCGATACAACAAATCGAAGCGAAATATGAATTAAAAGTAGCTGAAAACGAATCCATAAATGTTAACACGACTATGGTGGTAGTTGCAGATGATATTGAAGGGAAAGTTCCTGCAAAAGAAGCCCACGAAAATTCAGAGAAGTGGGTAAACATCTTTTTAATCGTTATTTTTATACTTGCTGCAGTTGGCTTAACAGCAATCGGAATTGTTATCTTTAAAAGCAAAAAATAAAACCTGATTCTTAGCGAAGAATCAGGTTTTATTATACTTATGAGCCTGTTTTAGTATATTTAGCACGTCTAGCGTACTTTTCATCAAGTCTTTTTTCAATCGCTTCCATTTCTTTATCATTTCTCATTAGTTCTTTTTTATTTTCGTTTACAAGATCTTTAAATGTTAACATTTTTACTCTTCTCATGTTAACTCTCACACTCCTAAGCTTATTTTGTAGAGCGACTTATTATCTATCTTTATTATATCCCGAATCGTGGATATTTAATCACATAATTATTAAAATTGTTTGAACTTTATAATGTTTTCGATATTGGTTGCATGTTTTTTCATATGAACATATACTCATATAGAGGAGATGAATTTTACATGAAAGATGAGATTGATAATCGACAAAATGAGCTAGATGAAGAAACGTTATATTTAGTTTCGCAAACATTTAAGGCACTATCTGATCCGACAAGAATACGTATTCTTGTTTTACTTTCACAAAAAGAATGCTCGGTTAATGAAATTGCACATACACTTTCACTTTCTCAATCATCAGTTTCACATCAACTTCGTCTATTAAAAAACTTACGTCTTGTTAAATTTAGAAGAGAGGGGACATCCTTATACTATTCCCCTGATGATGAACACGTAATGTCTATTTTGAAACAGACGATTCATCACGTTTTACATGATTAAAGGGAGAGGGAATGACATGAAGGAATATAAAGTAAAAGGCCTATCGTGTCCAAACTGTACGCTAGAAATGGAATCAAAAATAAAAGAGCTCGATCATGCCGGTAATTCTCAATTGAGTTATACGAAAGGAAAGCTTATTATTCATGAGAATGTAAATTTAACAAAAGTCCAAGACATTTTGTCAACTGAAAATGCAGTAATTATTGCTGATGATGAGGAGCATACACATATAGGTATGAATCGTGAAAAATGGCTTTTAATAGGTTCAGCAACTCTGTTTTTTGTAGCGCTAACACTGGATTTCACGCTTTACAATTCTTTTTTTGTAATTCCAATCTATTTAACAGCAATGGTGATAAGTGGCTATAAAACATTTATTAAAGGTCTACGTAATCTTGTTAAGTTTACATTTACGATCGATACATTAATGACGGTTGCGTTAATCGGAGCGGTTGCGATCGGTGAGTGGAAAGAAGGAACACTTGTCGCTATTTTGTTTGGCTTAAATGAATATTTAGAAGGTTTAGGTATGGAAAAGGCACGTAACTCAGTAGAAAAGCTTCTCGATCTAGCTCCCAAAACAGCAACGATGATTAAAAATGGAATGGAGAAGCTTGTACCCGTTGAATCGTTGCAAGTTGGGGACGTCGTCTTAATTAAAGCTGGTGAAACAATCCCATCTGATGGTGTCGTCATTGAAGGGAAAAGTTCAGTTAATGAAGCGGCGATTACAGGTGAGTCTTTACCTGTAGAAAAAGAATCTGGTGAAAGCCTGTTTGGAGGAAGTATTAATAACGAAGGTATATTGAAAGTAAAAGTTACGAAAGCATTTGAAGATTCATCACTTGCGAAAATTTTGCATTTAGTCGAAAATGCACAAGAAACAAAAACGCCTACAGAACTTTTTATCAATCGATTTGCTAAATATTACACGCCATTTATTATGATTTTTGCGGCTTTAGTTACGATTGTCCCTCCACTTCTTTTTGAGTTATCATGGGAGAAATCACTTTATCAAGGATTGGCGGTCCTCATCGTTGGCTGTCCATGTGCGTTAATACTTTCGTCACCAATTGCTAACATTTCAGGAATAACGAGGAATGCAAGAAATGGTATTCTAGTTAAAGGATCGGTATTTTTAGAATTACTTGGTAAACTAAATATGCTCGTTTTTGATAAAACAGGTACACTAACGAAAGGTGAGCCTCACGTTGAAAAAACAATTGTTTATGACGATTCATTATTTTACCCCGTCGTGGCTGCCATTGAAAAAAAGTCGACACACCCTTTAGCGAAAGCGATTATGCAAAAAGTAGAACCACTTGTTCCACATTTAGAAGATGCGACCAATGTCAGAGCAATTGCCGGACAAGGTTTAAAAGCAGTTGTAAATGGCGAGTCTTATTGGGTTGGTAATGAAAAAAACTTGCAACATTTGGAGATGTTAGAGGAAGTTAAGAGCGACATTCAAAAGCTTAAAAAAGAAGGATTAACACTCGTTATTGTAGCGAGCGAAAGACACATTTTAGGAATATTTGGAATTTCAGATGAAGTTCGTCCAGAAAGTAGATGGGTAATTCAAGCGCTTGATAAAGTTGGTATTCATAAAACGGTTATGTTAACAGGAGACCACGAACAAACGGCAAATAAAGTTGCAAAGCAAGTCGGAATGGCATCCGTCTATAGTAACTTATTACCTGAACAAAAAGCGGAAAAAATTAAAAAAATGATCAATGACGGTAACATAGTCGGGATGGTCGGAGACGGGATAAATGATGCTCCTGCATTGGCGACTGCCAACGTCGGCATTGCGATGGGAAAAGGAACAGATAGTGCGATCGACACAGCAGACGTCGTTCTTATGCAGGACCACTTAGGTAAATTGCCGAGTGCGATTCGTATCGCTAGAAGGGTGAACCGTTTAATAAAAATTAATATCTCTATTGCATTAAGTCTTAAAGCAATCGCCCTTTTGTTAACAATTCCGGGTTTGCTAACACTTTGGATAGCAATATTATCGGATATGGGAGCAACAATCATCGTAACGATTTTAAGTTTAACCGTGATGATTGAACGAAAACATAAAACATAAGCATGAGTAAAGGTAGGGACATCATTCAATGAATAAAAAAAGACAAAATATAACGATATTAATTGTATTACTCGTACTGTCCTCAATTGGTGGTTTAGCCTACTGGCTATGGGTTAAATCAATCGCTTTACCAATGCTTGGCGAGATTGATAAATATGAGGCAGAAACTGTTTCAGATGAATCGTATACAATTGAGGATGGAAAAATAAAACTGATTACGATAGCTGAAAGTGGTTGTCCATCTGATTGTCAAGACATGTTTGCGAGACTAGACCCTTTACAACAAGATTTAATTGATGAAAAAGCATTTGTCGCTAGAGCCGTTATGTTAACAATCGTTGAAGATGAAGCAGATAAACCAATGTTTAAAAGTTATTTAGAGAAATATAATGTCGATGAAAATGGATGGAAAATCTTAATTTTGCCTGAACAACAGCGTACGGAGATCATCAATAGTATTAAAAAATCGAAAGAAGACGAAAGAAAATTAACGTTAGTCGATGCAAATGGCAAAATTCGTCAGCATTATAACATTGAAGTAGAAGAAGAAAAAGAACAACTTTTAAAAGACGTGTCTCAACTCATTCGTATTCAACAACAGTCCATTGAAGAACGCAGATAATAGAAAAAGAAAGAATCGCCGTTAAAATAACGCGCGATTCTTTTTTTTACTTTTTCGTCCTTCGATAACCGTAAAATTATGCTTCTCATTTTTTTTCGTTAATGAAGGTTTTTGTTTTTTTAATTTATGGGGGTTTGACCCAACTACCCGCAAGTGAGGAGCTTTAATACGAGATTTATGCTTTTGTTTTAGACGTTTTTTCGACTGTTTTACAGCTTGTTCATATTTTCGATCTGAGCCGTTCGTTTTATTTCTGAAGAATATTCGATATACCGCAAAAAATATGCCAAAGATTAACCCGTATATGAGTAACATTTGCAACAGTCGTGTCGGCTCTTTAAATAGATAAGCAGTAAAGCCGATGACAGCGAGGACGATTAAACTTGGGACGACGATTCGCGATACACGGATAGGCAACGATCACACCTCCTTAGACGTACAAGCGATTAAACGATAGACTCTTGTTTACGTAATTCATATTGTTCGTCTCTTTTTAGCATTTCCTGAAAAGATGAAATTGAAACCTCAACCTGTTTATTTGTCGGCTCCTTTGTTGTTAGAAGCTGTAACCATAGTCCAGGATATCCGAGCGCTTTAAGAACTGGAATGTTACGAAGTTTATTTGTAAATTGCAACACTTCAAACGAAATGCCGAGCACGACTGGAATTAATAAAATCCGATATACAAGTCTTTGCCATAACGGATCATAGGGAACAAACATATAAACGAGAATACCGACAAAAACGGTAAATAATATGAAACTGCTTCCACACCTGTAATGAAGTCGAGATTGCTTCTGAACATTTTCAACCGTTAGAGGTAAACCATTTTCGTACGCATTAATTACTTTATGCTCGGCCCCGTGGTATTGAAACACTTTCTTAATAAGAGGTGTCATCGATATAAAATAAATGTATCCGAGCAACAAAATTAATTTTATAAGACCTTCAATTAAATTTTGTTCAATCCGACCAGGAAAAATCGGCAACATAAAATTTGCGGTTATGGCTGGAATGAGGGTGAATATAAATTTACCAAACAAAAAGGAAAGAACACCGATTACAGCTGCTCCTAAAATTAAACTTAACTTCGATGTTTCTTTTTCTCGATTAACTAGTTCAATCTCATCGTCTTTCGGATCGACATCATATCGATCAGATGAAAAATTTAAATGTTTCGTCCCATTTGCACTCGCTTCAACAAGCGCGACACAACCACGAACAAATGGGATTTTCTTCAATTTGTTTATAAACGGACGTTCCTTTTTCTGTACTTCAAAATATTCAATTGAATCGTCTTTTCGTCTAATTGCTGTTACGTATGTATTTTTACCACCGAACATGACACCTTCGATGACCGCTTGCCCACCGTAAGCAGGCTTTCTATTATTCGCCACTCTCCATCACCAACCTTACTAGAGACTCGTTACTTCACTTCTATATTACAGGATAATGATAAAAACCTCTACATTCAATATATTCGTGTTCAATCTCCTCTATAATTATTTCATTTTGTGACCATATTACAAAAGAGGTGATTAAAGCGATGCCAAAGAATGATCAAAAACAACAAAACACTGGACAAATTGAAACAACAGATTTTACAGCACTTGTCGCATTAATTGGATTTTTTGGTGGCTTAATTTGGGGAGTCGTTTATTTTATTGCTTATTATTTAAATTTAACAGATGTCGGTCCAGCTTTAATATTAAATCCGTGGGCATTAGGTGAGTGGAAAAATAAAATACTTGGTCAACTGATCGGTATCATTGCAATAAGTATGATTTCAATCGGAATTGCTTTTTTATACCGAGCGTTATTTGCGAAGTTTAAAAGCATTACGTTAAGTTTATTATTTGGTGTCAGTTTATGGGGATTCGTCTTTTATTTATTAAAGCCTATGTTCCCCGATTTAAAGCCCCTTTCAGAAATTGGTTGGAATACAATTGTTACAACCGTTTGTATTTTTTTATTGTATGGATTATTTATCGGATATTCGATTTCTTTTCATTATGAAGAAAGACAAACTGCCTATTCAAAAAAATAATGCTGTGCTAAAATGGTTTTGATATCAACCAATTTATAGTAAGTAATAATGAGAAGAAGGCGATCATTTGAAAAAGATTTATGTCATTAATGGACCTAATTTAAATCGATTAGGCAAACGAGAACCAGAAGTGTACGGTAAACACACTATAGAGGATCTTGAAAAAATGTTATTTCCATTAGGTGATGATTTTGGGTGTACGTTTATTTTTAAACAATCGAATCATGAAGGAAATATTATCGATTGGATTCATGAAGCAGAAGATGAACAAGCGATTGGGGTTGTTTTAAACCCTGGAGCTTTTACGCATTACAGTTACGCGATTCGCGATGCAGTAGCGAGCATTCGTGTTCCTGTTATTGAAGTACATATTTCGAATGTCCATTCGCGCGAAGCATTTCGGCACACTTCTGTTATTTCACCTGTAACAGAAGGACAGATCGTCGGTTTCGGCTTTTACGGTTACAAGATGGCGGCATTAGCATTTCTTGAACGATAATATAGCTGGTGGTGAAAGGTTATGAACCGTCTCGAAAAATTAAGAATTCATATGCGTTCGGAAAACATTGACGGCTTACTCATTACGAGTTCAAGCAATTTGAGGTATATGACGCATTTTACTGGTACGGCAGGAATGGCTCTAGTTACTAATACAGACGCTGTTTTTATTACTGATTTCCGCTATACTGAACAAGCGCGCGAGCAAGCGAAACATTACGAAGTAGTCGAACATAAAGGGAGTATTTTAGACGAATTAGCGAAACAAGTCGAACGATTACGTGTGGAGCGATTAGGATTTGAACAAGAACATGTGACGTTTTATACATACGAACAGTATCGGAAAAAATTAACGAGTGAATTAGTTCCAACGTCAAATTTGATTGAAAAACTAAGACTCGTTAAAGATGAGTCAGAAATTAAACGATTAAAAGATGCTGCCAAAATTGCGGATGATGCTTTTGAGTATATTCTATCTATGATTAAACCAGGCATTAGTGAACGAGCTGTTGCAAATGAGCTTGAATTTTTTATGCGAAAACATGGTGCAACATCGTCTTCTTTTGATATTATTGTCGCTTCGGGAACGAGATCCGCTCTTCCACATGGGGTTGCCAGTGATAAAGTAATCGAACGCGGAGAGTTAGTTACCCTTGATTTCGGGGCTTATTATAAGGGGTACTGCTCTGATCTTACGAGAACTATTGCTGTTGGTGAACCAGATCATAAGTTAAAAGAAATTTACGACATCGTGCTTAAAGCGCAAAAATTAGCTGTTGCGCAAATAAAACCAGGTATGTCTGGTAAAGAAGCTGACGCAATTGCGCGTAATTATATAAGCGACAATGGATATGGCGATTATTTCGGCCATTCGACAGGACACGGAATTGGACTTGATATCCATGAAGGACCTACACTTTCAATGAAAAGTACACATTTGCTTGAAAAAGGGATGGTAGTTACAATAGAACCTGGTATTTATTTATCAGGAGTTGGCGGTGTAAGAATTGAAGATGATATTGTGTTAACGGAACATGGAAATGAACGTATAACTTACTCACCAAAAGATCTGATTATTTTATGACCGAATTGAGGAGGAACGATACGAATGATTTCAGTAAATGATTTTAAAACAGGGATGACGATAAAAGTAGATGGCGGTATTTGGCAAGTGATGGAATTTCAACATGTGAAACCTGGAAAAGGTGCAGCCTTTGTTCGTTCGAAGCTACGTAATTTACGGAATGGTTCAATTCAAGAAAAAACGTTTCGTGCGGGGGAAAAAGTAGAAAGAGCTCATATAGAAAATCGGAGAATGCAATATTTATATGCGAGTGGTGATACGCATGCGTTTATGGATACTGAAACATACGAGCAAACAGAATTACCAGCTTCTCAACTTGAATACGAATTAAACTTTCTTAAAGAAAATATGGAAGTCCATATTCGTACATATGAAGGAGAAACACTTGGAGTGGAACTTCCAAATACAGTTGAGTTGGAAGTAGTTAAAACAGAACCCGGTATTAAAGGTGATACAGCGAGTGGAGGCTCAAAACCTGCTGAACTAGAAACAGGTTACGTTGTACAAGTTCCACTTTTCGTTAATGAAGGCGATCGCCTTATTATTGATACAACAAAAGGGGAGTATATTTCAAGGGCATAATATTATAAGAATGATGATTGAGGAGACTTTCTGCAAATGCAGGAAGTCTTTTTTTATGTGTCTTTTCATAGGCTCTAATACAAGCTTGCCAAATGGAATGAAGATGAAAGGAAGAAGATGATGAAGGTCTTTCGTAACTTTCAAACTCAACTTGAACCTGGTTTATTTGGAATGGTTCTCCTCCGAGTCATTTCATCAATGATAGAACTTACTGCAGCGATTGCTATGTTTTATTTCAATGATATAAGAAAAGCATTAGTGATTAATTCCTTTTTAGCCGTTGTCGGACCATTAGTATTTATATCAGCGACATCAATCGGGCTTATTAGCGTAGCTAATACCGTTTCCTTTGGGAAACTATCCCTCATCATTATTGGAGTGATCTTTATCCTTATCGGAATTTTAAAATAATGGAAAGGTATAATTTGTCCACTTAATCATAAAGTTTACTATACAGAATGCCGAATGAATACGAGCAGATTGAGGGATAAAGATGGACGAAATATTGCAAATTTTACCTAAAGCTATCCATTCTTTACTCATAAAAACATCGCCAACATTTTTTAGAAAAATTGAAGAGATTCGCGTTCGTGTCGATCGTCCGTTGGAAATTATAGTTGAAGGAAAACCATACTATCCTAAACTACATAACGAGCAGTATATCGTAACAATGGAAGATAGTGTTCATCTCATAAATAAGCTTAGTAATTTTTCATTATACGCTTTTGAAGAAGAATTAAAGAGGGGTTATATTACGATTAAAGGCGGACATCGGATCGGATTGGCTGGCAAAGTAACGATTGAACAAGGAAAAGTGAAAGCAATTAAAGAGATTAGCTCGTACAACATTCGTATCGCAAGGGAAAAAGTCGGAATCGCAGAAACGTATATACCGTATTTATATGAACGTAGATGGTTAAACACGTTAATTATCGGAGCACCCCAAACAGGAAAAACAACGTTGCTTAGAGATATTGCGAGAGTGATTAGCTGTGGTCATCAGCGGTATAACGTCCCATCAAAAAAGGTAGGAATCGTTGATGAACGAAGTGAAATTGCGGGTTCAATTAAGGGGGTTCCGCAACACCAGTTAGGCCATCGTGTTGACATTCTTGATGCATGCCCAAAAGCTGAAGGAATTATGATGATGATCCGTTCGATGAGTCCGGACGTCATTATCGTTGACGAGATTGGGAGAAAAGAAGATTGCGATGCGATTATCGAGGCATTGAATGCAGGAGTGCAAATGATTATGACGATTCATGCGAATCGTTTAGAAGATATTCATTTACGTCCGATGCTGAAACCAATAATGGAAAGTCATATATTTGACCGGTTCGTTGAATTAGCTCGAAGTGAAACACCAGGTATTGTGAAAGCGATTCGTGATCAAAACGGAAAACATTTATTTCCACAAAAAAAGGAACGATCAAGATGAAATGGATCGGAGCGATATTCATCATTATGGCAACATCATGGGCTGGAGTTACCGCAGCGAAACAATATCGTGAGCGAACGAGACAAGTCCGTCAATTAAAAGTGGCATTACAGACACTTGAAGCAGAGATTGTTTACGGTTTAACACCGTTAAATGAAGCATCAAAAAAAATTGCAACGATGATCACCTATCCGTTATCAGAGTTTTTCTTACGGTTTGCTGAAAAGCTTTCCGAAGGAAATCGAATCGTTCCAGAAGCATGGAGCGACGCATTAAATGAAACGATTCCGATGATGAGTTTAGGTAAAAGTGAACTTGAAATTTTAAAACAATTCGGTTCAACACTCGGTCAGCATGATCGTGAGCATCAACAAAAGCAAATTCGTCTTACGCTCCTTCATTTAGAGAAAGAGGAAGCAGAAGCGAAAGATGAGCAAGTTCGCTATGAAAAAATGATGAAAAGTTTAGGTTTACTAGGAGGTTTACTTATTGTCATTTTATTAATTTGAATAAGTAGTAGCGATGGAGGGGAAAGAATGCCAAGTGACGTCAATATCATTTTTCAAATCGCTGGAATAGGGATTGTTGTCGCCATGTTGCATACCGTCCTAAAACAGATGGGGAAAGAGGAATACGCTCATTGGGTGACATTAATTGGTTTTATCGTCGTTTTATTTATCGTCATTACAATTTTGGATGATTTGTTTCATAAAATTAGGGGCGTTTTTCTTTTTCGAAGTTAGGAGGTGGAAGCGATTGAAGTCATGCAAATTACAGGAATCGGCTTAATCGCGACATTCCTCATTTTAATTTTAAAAGAACAAAAACCTGTTTTTGCCTTTGCGGTTACTGTCATTGTCGGTGCGATTATTTTTGTTTTTCTTATCGATCAAATTCAAGAAATCTTTCAGTTACTCAATAAGTTAGCCGTTGACGCAAACATTAACATCGTGTATGTCGAAACGATTTTAAAAATTATAGGAATTGCTTATATCGCCGAATTCGGTGCTCAAATTACGAAAGATGCTGGACAAGGTGCAATTGCTTCTAAAATCGAATTGGCGGGAAAAGTTATTATTATCGGCCTAGCGATTCCAATTTTAAAAGTCATCATCGAAACAGTCCTTAGCTTATTACCTACTTAACGCACGGGGGTTTCACGATGGAAATTGAACAAAAATCGATAAGAAAAATGCTCATATTTATTTATCTTTTTTTACTGTTATTTCCTTTTATCAGCCAAGTTAATGCGAATGAATTGACTAATAATGAAGACGAAGCAGAAGCAGAAGACATTGATTCTATCGTACACGAGCAAATTGATTCACTTGAATTAGAAGATATAAAAAATTTTTGGGATAGCATCGTCACTGATTATGGGGGCTTTTTACCTGAAAGCCAAAAAGGGTCATTTATGGATTTTGTAAAAGGGGACAAGTCATTTTCTTTTCAACAATGGATAATCGGAGGAATAAAATTTTTATTTTATGAACTGATTGCAAATGGTAAATTACTCGGTTCATTAATTTTATTAGCGGTGTTTGCTGCTGTTTTACAAACGATACAAAATGCTTTTGAATTCCGCACAGTGAGCAAGGTTGCATATTCGATCACTTATATGGTGCTCGTTATAATCGCTTTAAATAGCTTTCATATTGCAGTTAATTATGCTGAAGACGCAATTCAAAATATGATGAGTTTTATGGTTGCACTTATTCCGTTGCTTCTCGCTCTACTCGCATCACTCGGGAACTTAATATCCGTCGGTTTTTTTCATCCGCTCATCGTTTTTCTTATTAATACGAGTAGTTTAATAGTGATGAAAATTGTACTTCCGTTACTTTTTTTATCGGCACTACTTCTCGTTGTTAGCTCGTTAACAGAACATTATAAAGTGACAAAACTTGCAAATTTATTGCGAAATATCGGTTTAGGTGTTTTAGGTGTTTTCTTTGCATTATTTTTAGGTGTTATTTCGATTCAAGGGGCATCAAGTGCAGTTGCTGACGGTATTACTATTCGGACGGCAAAATTTTTTGCAGGAAATTTTATTCCCGTCGTTGGAAGAATGTTTACGGATGCAACCGATACGATTATGAGTGCATCGCTCCTATTAAAAAATATGATTGGACTAGCTGGTGTCGTCATTTTATTACTTCTAGCATTTTTTCCGGCAATAAAAGTGTTAGCAATCTCGTTAATTTTTCACGTAGCTGGCGCAATTTTACAACCTTTAGGTGGTGGACCGATAGTTGAAAGTTTAGACGTCATTGGTAAAAGTATTTTGTATATTTTCGTTGCTCTAGCGGTCGTTTCCTTAATGTTTTTTCTAACAATTACCATTATGATTGGAATCGGAAATGCTGCATATATGATGCGATAGTGGAGGAGAGACGTAGTATGCAATTGTTAAATGAATGGATTGGAAACATTGTCATATTCATATTAGTTGCAGTTATTATGGAATTGCTTGTACCAAACACACAGCTACAGAAGTATGTAAAAATGGTCGTCGGTTTATTACTCATTCTTTTGTTGCTCTCTCCGCTATTAAATGTATTTTCGACCGATCCCGATAAAATATTTGATTCGATAAAAATAGAGGAAACCATTTCTGAAGATTTTTTTGAAAAAAACATGAATAAACAGAAAAAAGAAATACAAGCTACTCAATCTGCATATATTGAAGAACAGATGGCTGTCCAAATGAAACGACAAGTAGAAGAGGAGTTGATGGAACGCTATGAGTTGAGTATTGAACAGTTAACAATTCAATTGAATACAGACCTCCAACAAAATTATGAAAATATTAAAATGGTTCATGCAGTGATGAAAAAACTAGATGATAACAACGTAAAAAAAGTGGCGCGTGTAGAAAAAGTGTACATTGGAAGTAAACCTTCGGTAAAAACAAATGAAAATCGAATCGAACAAGAAATAAAGGACTTTTTAGCAAACGAATGGGACATTGAACAAGAGAAACTCATAATTGACATAGATGGAAGGGAACGTTCGTGAAAAAGGAAGAAGTAAAAAACAAATTTAAAAAGTTATTTAATCACCCAGATAACAAACAAAGCAATAAAAAATTGAACTCTTATTTCTACTTACTTATTGGCTCAGGTATTATCATCATGATTTTGAGTAATGTCACTTCAGTTTTTCAACCAAATGACAACGAACGTGCTGTTGATTTAGGTTCTAGAGCAGCAGAGGATGAAGAGGTTTCTGCAAATCAGTCTTCCAGTCCTTCCTCTATCATGGAATATGAGAAATATTACGAATCACAATTAAAAGAAATTTTGTCTGATGTTATCGGGGTTTCAAATGTATCAGTAAAAGTGAATGTCGCATCAACAGAAAAGAAAGTACATGAGAAAAATAGACGAAACGAAAAACAAGTAACGGAAGAAAACGATCAAGAAGGTGGAACAAGAACGATAGAAAACCACTCAATTGATGAGGAAGTTGTTATCGTGCAAGACGGAGATAATGACAAGCCCATAACAGTTGCAAGTGAAAAACCAAAAGTAACCGGGGTTATCGTCGTTGCACAAGGGGCTGAACGTCTACAAGTGAAACAACAAATTATTGAAGCTGTTACGAGATTTCTTCACGTCCCAAGTCATCAAGTTTCGGTTTTGCCGAAAAAAATAAAGGAGGAATGACAATGGTTTTAAAAAAACAAACGGCGTGGTTATTAACGATGTTAAGTTTAATCATCGTTTTGTCAGTGTATTATATTTTTTCCCCAGGTGAGTCGCCTACAAATGTTGCATATATGGAGAAAGAAGAAGTGAATCAGTCTGATGATGATGCAGTAGAAACGGCAGAAGAAAATCTGGACGGTTTAGAAGAAGTAAACAGTGAAACGAACGTCGCAAGTGATGAAACATTTGCGGCACTACGAATAAAAATAAACGAAGCTCGTGATAAACAACTGGCGCAATATCAAGAAGTTGTCGCTTCTGGGGAAGTTTCAGCAGAGATGAAAAGTGAAGCCTATGCAAAAATGGAACAATTGAATGATCAGTCAACACAAATTAACGTATTAGAAAGCTTACTAACAAACCAATTCGGTTTTGAAGATGTCATTGTAAATCCGATTGATTCTCGAAACTTTAATGTTATCGTAAAAGCCGATACCCTTTCGAATAAAGAGGCGAATGAAATCATGCGTAAAACAGTTGAACATTTAGGTGATGGAATTGTTACAGTTGAATATACGCCTTAAGCCAAGGAAATGACCTTGGCTTTCATTTATTTTACAAGTGAACTATAAAATGTAAAGCGCTTATGCTATAATGATCCAAGAATTTTACTCAAACATCTGGCAATAAATTTGTATTTTAGAACGAAATAATTGAAGGGGTGATAGATATGTTTAAAATACAAGAAATTCGAGAAATCATTCGTTTAATTGATCAATCATCAATTAATGAATTTACTTATGAGAATGAAGGAACAACAATTACACTAAAAAAGAATAATGGTGTAGTTGCACCAGAATCTATTCAACAAGTTGCAGAGAATGAGTCTGTTCAATCACAATCATTACAATCCGTTGTTAAGACCGTTGAAACACAAGAGAAAAAAGAAAATATTGAAACAGTAAAAACGGAAGACCGTTTACAGGAAACGAATTTATTAAAGATTGAATCTCCGATGGTTGGAACGTTTTACGCAGCACCATCGCCAGAAGAACCGCCTTACGTTCAAATTGGTGATAAAGTTAAAGAAGATTCAATCGTCTGTATCGTCGAAGCGATGAAGCTCTTTAACGAAATCGAAGCCGAAATGAAAGGTGAGATTGTTGAAATTCTTGTGGAGAATGGTCAACTTGTTGAATATGGACAGCCGTTATTTCTCGTTAAACCGGAATGAGGGGATACGAAAGTATGAAAATAAAAAAAGTATTAATTGCAAATCGTGGTGAAATAGCTGTTCGAATTATTCGTGCGTGCAAAGAGCTAGATATTGAAACGGTCGCTGTTTATTCGCAAGCGGATAAAGATGCATTACACGTTCGGTTAGCTGATGAAGCATACTGTATTGGTCCGACAGCATCAAAAGATAGTTACTTAAATTATACGAACATTATGAGCATCGCAACGTTAACTGGTGTCGATGCCATTCATCCAGGATATGGCTTTTTAGCAGAGAATGCAGATTTTGCAGAGATTTGCAGAGAATGTAATGTGACATTCATCGGTCCTAGTCCTGAGGCCATTACAAAAATGGGTACGAAAGATGTCGCGCGCTCTACGATGAAAGAAGCGGGAGTTCCAATTGTACCAGGCTCCGAAGGAGTCATTGAAAATCTGGATGAAGCGATAGCGATAGCGAAAGACATTGGATATCCTGTTATTATTAAAGCAACAGCTGGTGGCGGAGGTAAAGGTATTCGGGTTGCAAAAAACGAAAAAGAACTTATAAAAGGAATAACAATTACGCAACAAGAAGCCGAGACAGCATTCGGGAATCCTGGTGTTTATCTAGAAAAATACATAGAGGATTTTCGTCACGTGGAAATCCAAGTACTTGCTGATCATTACGGAAATACAATTCACCTCGGAGAACGGGATTGTTCCATCCAACGTCGTTTACAAAAGCTTGTTGAAGAAACACCTTCTCCAGCTTTAAACGAAGAAAAACGTAAAGAAATGGGAGAGGCTGCAGTTAGAGCTGCTAAAGCGGTTCACTATTCAGGCGCAGGAACGATCGAGTTTATTTATGATAAAGATGGGAATTTTTATTTTATGGAGATGAATACGCGCATTCAAGTTGAACATCCTGTAACTGAGATGGTCACTGGAGTTGACCTCATTAAACAACAAATCCTCATCGCTGCAGGTGAAGAACTTACAATAAAACAGGAAGACGTCACATTAAATGGTTGGTCAATCGAATGCCGTATTAATGCGGAAGATCCAAATAAAAAGTTTATGCCTTCACCTGGAAAAGTAGAGATGTACTTACCGCCAGGAGGATTTGGTGTTCGAGTTGATTCTGCCGTATATCCCAGCTATGAAATATCACCTTTTTATGATTCAATGGTTGCAAAATTAATTACACACGGTGCAACACGTGAAGAAGCGATGGCAAGAATGAAACGAGCACTTGAAGAATTTGTCATTGATGGTGTTAAGACGACAATTCCTTTTCATATTAGATTGTTTAACCACGAAAAGTTTATTGAAGGTGATTTCAATACAAAATTTCTGGATATGTATGATTTAACAGATAAAGCGGATGAAGAGGTGGCAAAACGAGATGGTTCATGAAAATTATGAAACGGATGCGCTTGGAAAAGTAGAAATTTCCCCAGAAGTAATTGAAGTGATTGCAGCGATTGCAGCTTCAGACGTTGAAGGCGTTGCAGCCATGCGTGGAAACTTTGCAACAGGCGTTGCCGAAAGGTTTGGACGTAAATCACACCGAAAAGGGGTTAAAGTAGATCTTACAGAACACGGAATCATCCTTGACGTGTATGTTGTCGTAGAGTATGGATATTCAATCCCAACTGTCGGTCAAGAAATTCAATCAAACATTAGACAAGAATTACAAAATATGACTGCACTCGATGTAAATGAGATAAACATTCATGTTGTTGGTATTCAATTTGAACAAAAAGATAATTTTATGAGTGAAGATTATTAAAAAAATCAAAGGACATTCTTCCTTTGATTTTTTATAATTAAAATAGATGTTTTCAAGTCACTCAATTACGTTCAACTAACGCATCTGATGTTAACTTTAAAGACGCGTTAAACGATGAAAAGGAGAAAGAACATTGAATAGAAGAACTGCACGTGAGAAAACGATCCAAGTCTTATTTCAATATGATGTAAGTAATATTGATGTTCAAGAAGCGAAAGAATACGTCTTGGATGACGGGCGAACTGATCCTTTTTTTGAACGCTTAGTGAGTGGTACGATGACGCAGCTTAATAAAATCGACGAACTCATTAAAAAACATTTAGAAAAATGGAGTTTTGAGCGGATCGCGAATGTCGATCGAGCGATTTTGCGTTTAGCTGTTTACGAGTTACTATACGAAGAGGAAATACCGGTAAGTGTGACCGTTAATGAAGCAGTTGAACTTGCAAAAACATTTGGCGGTGAAGATTCGAACCGTTTCATCAACGGAGTATTGTCGAAAATTATGGAGGAAGAAAAATGACAGCACAAATAATTAATGGAAAAGAACTTTCACAGAAAAAACGCGAAGAAATGAAAATCGAAGTTGAAACATTAAGGAAACAAGGAATCACACCTGGGTTAGCTGTAATTATCGTTGGAACCGATCCAGCTTCACAAACGTATGTAAGAGGGAAACAACGAGCTTGTGAAGAAATTGGGATACAATCACTTTTAATTGAGATGAAAGAAAGTACGACAGAAGCGCAACTAATAGCAAAAATAGATGAATTAAATAAAGAAGACTCAATTGACGGTATTTTAGTCCAGCTACCACTACCATCACAAATAAACGAACAAGCAATTATCGAAAAAATCTCACCGAATAAGGACGTTGATGGATTTCACCCGATTAACATCGGAAGAATGATGACGGGACAAGATTGTTTTTTACCATGCACTCCTCATGGGATTATTGAAATGGTAAAATCAAAACAAATTGACATCGAAGGTAAACATGTCGTTGTTGTAGGTCGTAGTAACATTGTCGGAAAGCCTGTTGGACAACTATTCCTAAACGAACATGCAACAGTTACTTACTGTCATTCGAGAACAAATGACTTGAAAGCTTATACTTCTCAGGCGGATATTTTAATTGCAGCAGCAGGAAAACAACATTTGATTCAAGGTGAGTATGTCAAACGAGGAGCAACAGTCATTGACGTTGGGATTCATCGTCTAGAAAATGGGAAATTAACTGGAGATGTAAACTTTGATGAAGTGAAAGAAAAAGCGGCGTATATTACGCCAGTCCCGGGCGGAGTCGGTCCAATGACGATTACAATGCTTTTACACAATACAATTCAATCTGCAAAGCGATTCCGAGCATAATAATAATAGTGAGTATTCAAAAGACGTACAACGAGACACAAGTGTCACCTTATACAAGAACGACCTACCCCATCCATCCGAAAGTATTGCTCGCTGAACGAATTGTGTTATATAAAGGAGCTAATTTTGCTAAGGTAGCAATACAAAAGCAAATTAGCAAAGTGATGAACTGTGTCTTTGAATAACCTTTTTAAGGATAGTGATCCGAGATGGAGCAAGAACAATATTTAACAATTACAGCGTTAACACGATACATTAAACGACAATTTGATCGGGATACACTTTTAAATAACGTATGGGTTCGCGGTGAAATTTCGAATTTCAAACTACATTCACGAGGACATATGTACTTTACTCTTAAAGATGAAAATGCACGTATCCAAAGCGTCATGTTTGCAGGTAATAACCGTTCATTGCAATTTAGACCTGAGGACGGAATGAAAGTACTTGTTCGAGGGGACGTAACAGTTTATGAGCCGTACGGTCAATATCAACTTTATGCTAGAGAAATGCAACCTGATGGCATCGGTGCCCTTTTTTTAGCCTTTGAAAAATTGAAGCAAAAACTTGAAGAGGAAGGGTTATTTGCAACAGAAGTAAAGAAACCATTACCGCGGTACCCTAGAGAAATAGGTGTTATCACATCTCGAACAGGAGCAGCAGTACGCGATATTTTTACCACTATCAAACGGCGTTATCCGATTGCCAAAATCACATTATTTCCAGTCGATGTTCAAGGTGAATTTGCTGCACCATCGATTGCCAAAGCGATCCAAATGGCGAACATGCTGAACAAACATGACGTATTAATCGTTGGACGCGGTGGTGGATCTATCGAAGATTTATGGCCATTTAACGAAGAAGCTGTTGCCCGTAGTATTTTTTCTTCAACGATCCCGATTATATCTGCAGTCGGTCATGAAACTGATTTTACAATTGCTGATTTTGTAGCAGATGTCCGAGCGGCAACACCGACAGCAGCTGCGGAACTTGCGGTTCCACAACTCACTGAGATTCACGAAAAAGTTTTTGAACGGCAAGGTAGGCTAATACGTGCAGTAATGAACAGGTTACAATTTGAAAAAAAGCGGTTAACCCATTTACAACATTCGTATGCTTTTCGATATCCACTACAACTAATCAGACAAAAAAATCAAGATTTGGATCGGTTACTTGAACGGTTAAGACGTGAGATGAACGTTCAAGTTGAAAGAAAGGTTGAAAAGTGGAAAAATATTGATCAACAAATTCGTCATAAACATCCGAAACGTTTACTTATCGAAGCAAAAGAACAAAGAATGCAGATTACGAAACGATTAATCCGCGAAATGAAACAGCGTCATAAAGAAAGTATGATGGATTTTCAACAAAACATCTCAAAACTTTCAGCTCTGAGTCCATTGAACGTTATGGAGAGGGGCTATAGTTTCATAACAAAAGAAGGACAAGTCGTAAATTCAATAAAAAATGTACAATTAAGTGATATGATTAAAGTTAATTTAAAAGACGGCCAATTGGATTGTCATGTATGGGGAATGGAGGAGTCAAAAAATGAGTGATAACCGAAACTCACCTAAAACATTTGAACAAGAAATGGAAGAATTAGAAACGATTGTTGAACGTCTAGAGGATGGCGAAGTAGCGCTTGAAGAAGCCATTTCACTCTTTAAAACAGGAATGGAATTATCAAAAAGTTGTCATGATAAGTTACAATCAATTGAAAAACAATTAGATCAAATGATCGATGAAGATGGAGAAATTATTCCCTTTCAAATTCAGGAGGAAGAATGACTTTACAGCATAAAGAAAACGACATCACCCTTTATTTAAATAATGTTAGAAAGCAAATTAATCAACATCTTGCAAAATTAATTTCTAAATTAGAAGGTCCAAAAACGTTAATAGATGCGATGACATATTCGCTTTCAGCTGGTGGCAAGCGAATTCGACCTATTTTACTACTTGCAACGATTGACGCGTTTGGAGAGCGAACTGAGAAAGGACTAACCGTCGCATGCGCAATTGAAATGTTGCATACATACTCATTAATTCACGATGATTTACCAGCAATGGATGATGATGATTTAAGAAGAGGTAAGCCGACGAATCACAAAGTTTTCGGTGAGGCGTTTGCTATACTAGCTGGAGATGCACTATTAACACATAGCTTTGAACTCATTTCTTCATTAAATGAAGCAGATATTTCGAGTGACATGCAAGTGGAGTTAGTCAGACGTTTAGCACTAGCAACAGGTCCAGAAGGCATGGTAGGTGGACAAGCAGAAGATTTAATTGCTGAAAATAACCCTCATTTAACTGTAGAAGAATTAGAAAATATCCATTTCAATAAAACAGGCCAACTCATAATATATTCTGTCATAGCTGGTGCAATTTTATCAGGAGCGAGTATGGCGCAAATGCAGGAATTAGAACAGTTTGCCTATCATTTAGGTATTGCTTTCCAAATACAAGATGACATTTTAGATGTTGAAGGCGACATCCAAAAAACTGGCAAGCCGATCGGCAGTGATTACCAAAATGAAAAAGGGACATATCCAAAATTATTAACGATAGATGGTGCGAAAAGAAGGTTAACAGAGCATATAGAAAGTGGTTTGCAATTTTTGCGTAATACAAATATAAATCATGATAAACTAGAGCAAATCGCAATGTATATAATAAATAGGGATAATTGAGTTCCACCTTATCGCATGATATAATAAAAGTATAAATCGGAGTGGTGCAGTATTCTAGTCAACCCTCCATTTCTGAAGGCGGGGCTAAAAATCCGCTAAAGGGCACATCGATGAAGTTCCTTGTGACGGCTTGAGGCGCCCAGCCTTGGGTCGATGCTGGGAGTTAAGGTTGTAGGGCGATCCACAAGGGCATGTGGGCGTTGACCCTGCTTCCGCGGAGGCCCATACTTGTGATGACCCGTACTCGAGACGGTCATGATGGGATGGGGTATGAACCTGTTTTGCAGGGAAACCTGCTAACAGCGTAGCCTGCCTTGCGTGGCGTAGTGGGGATAGTGAGTTACCGTTTATTCGAAATTTGACCGGTCATTCCGAATCGACGCTGTCACTTGAAACCTATGCTGCAAAAGAGGCTAGGAAATGGTAAAAGGTTGTTGAGGAAAACTCCTAGACTGTTCGACGTGACATTTAAAAGGGATTATAGTACGGACTAAGTGGTAATCCAGTCCGGCGTATGGCGACAACGTCGATATCGCTTTAAAGGGAAACCGCCAAGGTGGTAACGCCTCGGTAGTGATATGGGAAAACCTACTGGACCTAAGCCGTAGTTTTTACCTTTTAAATGACCACTCCATACATAAATTGATCGTTTACGTTGTAAATGTTCTTTAAAAACAGAAGATATTAAGAGGAATATCGTCGGATTGGATGTAGAACGATAATGAGTAGCATATACTTAGCAATCATACCTCTTTAAGGAGAATATATGAAACTGCCTTTTGATAAATCAATCAACTGGAGTATAGGAATAGCCGTTATCACATTCGTGTTAGCGGCTCTTTTTTCAATCATATCTACTGCAATGTTAAGCGGGGTAACGTGGGCTGCAGGTATGGTTGTTGTTTTTTGTATTGTACTTATAGGCATATTTTTTGATATTATTGGTGTAGCTGCAACGGCTGCCCAAGAAAAGCCTTTTCACGCAATGGCTGCAGAAAAAGTTCCTGGTGCAAAGCAAGCGATAGTGATCTGTAGAAATGCTGATCGTGTTGCAAGCTTTTGTAATGATGTGATTGGTGACATATCAGGTATTGTCAGTGGAACAGCTTCTGCTATCGTTGTTATTCAATTGTCTTTTCAATTTGGACATGGAGATGGATCACTTTTTCAAACAATCGTCTCTATATTGTTCACAAGTGTCGTTGCTGCCACTACCGTCGGGGGAAAAGCATTTGGAAAAACGTACGCGATTCGCTATTCGAAAAATGTTATCTTTCAAGTAGGTCGATTGTTCTATATACTAGAAGACAAGCTAAAAATTAAAATAACCCCACGGCTTTTCAATACAAAAAGGCAGAAAACGAAATGAAAGTGAGGACAAACTGATGGATTTAAGAATGATTAAAGATCCCTCATTTTTGAAACATTACACGAATAAAGAATTAACGGCACTTGCCGACAAGATACGTTCATTTTTAATTGAAAAATTATCGGTCACTGGAGGTCATTTAGGACCGAACTTAGGAGTAGTTGAGCTTACGATTGCACTCCATAAAATGTTTGACAGCCCGAAAGACAAATTGATTTGGGATGTTGGTCATCAATCTTACGTTCATAAAATATTAACAGGTCGAGCAGATAAATTTGAGACGTTAAGAAAATATAAAGGCCTGTCAGGATTTCCTAAACGAAATGAAAGTGAACATGATTGTTGGGAAACAGGACATAGTTCAACTTCATTATCAGCATCGATGGGAATGGTCGTTGCAAGAGATTTACGTGGAACGAATGAACATGTTGTAGCCATTATAGGAGATGGAGCGCTCACAGGTGGAATGGCATTAGAAGCACTGAATCATATCGGCGATGAAAAGAAAAATTTAATCGTTGTGCTGAATGACAATGAAATGTCGATCGCACCTAACGTTGGAGCTTTACACAATATGCTTAGCCGCATGCGAACAGCAGGAAAGTATAATAAAGCAAAAGATGACATTGAATATTTAATGAAGAAAATTCCTGCCTTTGGAGGCAAAATTGCATCAGCAGCAGAAAGAGTAAAAGACAGTTTTAAATATTTACTCGTTCCCGGAATGTTTTTTGAAGAGCTTGGTTTTAAATATTTAGGGCCTGTCGATGGGCATAATTTTGATGATCTCATCGAAAATATGAGCTATGCAAAAAAAACTGCTGGCCCCGTTCTCATTCATGCAATTACGAAGAAAGGGAAAGGTTACTCACCAGCCGAAAATGACAAAATTGGAACATGGCATGGATTAGGTCCATACAAAATTGAAAGTGGAGAAGTCATTAAACAAGCGAGTAAAGGTCCTAGCTATAGTAACGTAGTTAGTGAAACATTACGCAAAATTGCAAGAAAAGATGAGAAAATTGTTGTTATTACTCCTGCAATGACAATTGGATCAAAGTTGGAAGGATTTGAAGAAGAATTTCCAGATCGACTTTTTGATGTCGGAATCGCTGAACAACATGCTGTCACCATGGCTGCAGGTTTAGCAATAGAAAATATGAAACCTGTTTTATCAATCTATTCGACTTTTTTACAGCGTGGATATGACCAGCTCGTTCATGATGTCTGCAGACAAAATCTGAATGTCGTTTTTGCAGTAGATCGGGCAGGCTTTGTTGGAGCTGACGGTGAAACACATCACGGTGTCTTTGACATTAACTTCATGAGACATATTCCTAATTTAACGATTTTGATGGCAAAGGACGAAAATGAACTTCAACATATGGTTTATACAGCTGTACAGCATGACGGGCCAATCGCTGTACGTTTTCCGCGCGGAAATGGATTAGGGATTAAAATGGATGAACAACTGAAAACGATACCGATAGGGAAGTGGGAAATATTACGTAATGGTTCAGACGTTGCATTGCTCTCCTTTGGTCCGATGTTACAAGAAGTTTTAAGTGCTGCTGAAGAATTGAAGAAGTACGGAATTTACGCTCGTGTCATTAATGCAAGAAGTATTAAACCATTAGATGAAGATATGCTAATTGAACTTGGCAATGAAGGTATTCCTATTGTTTCAATTGAAGAAGCCGTGTTACACGGTGGATTTGGCAGTGCAGTACTTGAATTTATGAGTAATCAAAAGTTCTCCTCAAATATCGAAAGGATTGGAATACCTGATGAATATATCGAACATGGCAGTGTTTCGGACTTATTAGCTGAAGTTGGCTTAACGAAACAACAGATCGTTGAGCGGGTAAAAACGATGGTTCAAAAACATTTGAGGGCTTTAAAAAATGGCTAAAAAAGAAAGAGTTGACATCCTACTCGTGAAAAAAGGCTTGTTTGAGTCTCGAGAACAAGCAAAGAGAGCTGTTATGGCAGGTACAGTTTTTATTGATGATCATCGGGTGGACAAACCCGGATTTAAAGCGAATCCTAAAGATGTCATTGTTGTCAAAGGTGAAAAACAAAAATACGTTGGTCGTGGTGGATTTAAGCTAGAAAAAGCAATTCAAAAGTTTAATTTAAATTTACATCATGTCGTAGCAATTGATATTGGAGCATCTACTGGTGGATTTACTGACTGCATGTTACAAAACGGTGTACGAAAAGTTTATGCTGTTGATGTTGGATACAATCAACTTGCATGGAAATTAAGACAAGATGATCGAGTCATCGTAAAAGAGCGTTATAATTTCCGCTATGCACAACAAGAAGATTTTCAACCTGATAAACCGACATTTGCTACGATTGATGTTTCGTTTATTTCGTTAAAGCTCATATTACCTCCACTGACTAAAATCATTAGTAATAACAGTTATGTTGTAGCATTAGTGAAACCACAATTTGAAGCTGGAAGGGAAGAAGTGGGAAAAAAAGGGATCGTGCGCGATATAAAAACGCACGTTCGTGTTTTACAAGAGTTAATTGAATTTTCACACGATCTTGGTTTTATCGTTTCTAATTTAACTCATTCGCCAATAACTGGAGGCGATGGAAACATTGAATTTTTAATGTTATTGGAATGGACGAACAATAAAAACAAAAATGAAACTTTTCCTTCTCCAGAAATGGTTGTACAACAAGCGCATGCGCAATTATTATAGGATAAGCAGTAGAGGTGAACCAACGTGACAAAAGGGCAACGCCATATAAAAATTAGAGAAATTATTACAAAGAAAGAAATTGAAACCCAAGATGAACTCGTAGATACGTTAAAAAGGGCTGGCTACAACGTTACACAAGCTACAGTATCAAGGGATATTAAAGAATTGCATTTAGTAAAAGTTCCTCTTCCCGACGGTAGATACAAGTACAGTCTACCAGCAGATAATCGTTTTAACCCATTACAAAAATTAAAAAGAACGCTCGTCGAAAGTTTCGTTAATATTGATTTCGCTGATCATTTAGTCGTATTAAAGACATTACCGGGAAATGCAAATGCTGTGGCTGCATTAATTGATAATTTAGATTGGGATGAAATTATGGGAACCATTAGTGGCGATGATACGATTTTAATCGTTTGTCGCAATAAAAAGCAAAGTGAAAAGGTGACGAATCGATTTTTACAAATGCTGTAATCATAAGGTGTGAGCACAGTGCTAGCTGAACTTTCTATAAAAAATTTTGCGATTATTGAACAAATGTCTTTATCGTTTGAGACGGGATTAACCGTTTTTACTGGTGAAACAGGGGCGGGTAAATCAATTATTATCGATGCCATTCAATTATTAGCGGGGGGAAGAGGCTCAGCGGAATTTGTACGATATGGTGAAAAAAAAGCTGAAATTGAAGGGTTATTTTTTGTTGATGACGAACACCGTGTTATTTCTATGTTAGCGGAACATGGGATTGAAACAACAGAAGGAACGATCGTTTTACAACGAGATATTTCTCACACAGGCAAAAGTATTTGCAGAATTAATCATAAACTCGTTACACTCAGTATTTTACGTTCTGTAGGTGCAATGCTTATTGATATTCACGGTCAGCACGAACATCAAAGTTTGATGCAAAAAGAAAACCATAGCGTTTTACTCGATAATTTTGGAAAAGATTCAATTCAGCCAGCTTTAACGAAATATGAAGCGTTGTATGATACATATACCAAACTAAAGTTGAAACAAAAAAGATTTTTAGAAAATGAGCAAAAGATGGCCCATCGTTTAGATTTAATTCGGTATCAATTAAAAGAAATTTATGATGCAGATTTGACGGTAGATGAAGACGTTCATTTAGAAGATGAAAAGTTAAAATTATCTAATTACGAAAAATTATATGATGCTCTCGGCTCAGCATATGAAGAACTATCTCAAGAAAATGGTGGACTATACTGGGTTGCAAATGCGATGAAGCACTTAGAAGATGTAAGTGGAATTGATAAAGAGCTTCACTCGATCTATGAAGCGGTAGCGAACAGCTTTTACGTATTGGAAGATGTTGTATTTCAACTCAAAAATAAATGGGATTCACTTGAATTTGATCCAGAACGACTTAATACGATCGAAAATCGCTTAAATCTAATTACGAATTTAAAACGTAAATATGGAGGAACAATTCAAGAAATTATTAACTACGCTAAGAAAATCGAAACTGAGCTCGATTCAATTACAAACCGTGAACAACATCTTGCTAAAATTGAAGAAAATTTGCAAAAAATAACGGACCAATTACAAACGACAGGAGAAAAATTGCGTAGAATTCGTAAACAAGTTGCAAAAACGTTATCAACATATATCCAAAAAGAATTAAAATCATTACATATGGATAAAACAAAAGTAAATATTCAGTTTTCTCCTTTAGATAATTATACAAAAAATGGCTTGGATGAGATTGAATTTTATATTTCAACGAATCCTGGAGAACCACTAAAACCACTTGCAAAAATTGCATCGGGTGGGGAACTCTCCCGGATTATGCTTGCATTAAAAACAATTTTTTCTAACAATGAAGGAACAACTTCAATTATTTTTGACGAGGTTGACACGGGAGTGGGAGGGCGAGTGGCGCAAGCGATGGCTGAAAAGATTCAAAAGCTCTCTTTAACGTCACAAGTATTTTGCATCACTCATTTACCTCAAGTTGCTGCGACTGCTGATCATCACCTGTTTATTTCAAAACAAACAACAGATGAAAACCGTACAATAACAAATGTTATTCGCTTAAACGCTGATGAAAAAGTGAAGGAAGTCGCGAGAATGATTTCAGGTGTAAAAATGACTAATTTGACAAAACAACATGCAGAAGAATTAATCGAGCTGGCATCAAAAATAAAACACAATTCAAGAAAAGCTATCCAATAAAGGGATAGCTTTTCTTATTCTTATAGTTATAATAAAGCGCTTGTAGGTTAAATATAAGAATGCAGCCATGATGGAGGTGTGGATAAGAAGCGAGGAGAGTGAATGAAAATGAAAAAGATGAGAAAAATGATTGGGATAGTTCTCCTTAGTTTCTTAATTGTTATAGCTTTTATAAAGCCATTTCAATCCTTTTTGAAGATGCCCAATGATATTCGCTTATTTCAAAATGGAGAAATGACGTTTTCAAATTTACCAGTCAATACAAAAATTTCAAGTGCCGAAAATAAAACCACATTATCTTCAGAAAGGTTTTCAAATAAAGCACATACGACAGTAAAGGCGATTGAACCCGGTCAAGATTCAATAACCGTTCATGCGGGAAATTTTCCGGTAAAAAAAATGGCTGTCAATGTATTACCTGATTTACGTGTAAAGCTCGGAGGACAATCTGTAGGCGTAAAATTAAATACACACGGTGTACTTGTCGTAGGTCACCATCTAATTGATACAAAAAATGGCGAATCATCACCGGGAGAAAAAGCTGGTATCGAAATTGGAGATGTTATTACAAAAATTAACGGAAAAGAAATAAAACAAATGACAGATCTTGCTCCATATATTGAAAAAGCAGGAAATACAGGGGGAAAATTGCATCTTACCGTTTTACGTGACAACAAACAATTTGAAAAAACGATAAAACCAGTGAAAGATCTAAATGAAAATTCATATCGAATTGGGTTATATATTCGTGATTCCGCTGCAGGTGTAGGAACGTTAACGTTTTATCATCCCGAATCGAAAAAATACGGTGCACTTGGACATGTCATTTCAGATATGGATACGAAAAAACCAATCATCGTTAATAATGGTCAAATATTAAGCTCCTCGGTATCTTCAATCGAAAAAAGCAGTAATGGCAATCCAGGTGAAAAAGTAGCACAATTTACGAATGAAAAGCCGTTAGGAACGATAACAAAAAATAGTCCATTTGGAATTTTTGGTAAATTAGACAAAACAATAACAAATGGTGTTCACGATAATTTAGTACCTGTTGCATTACCGTACGAAGTAAAAGAAGGTCCTGCTAAAATTTTAACCGTCTTGGAAGGCGATAAGGTAGAAGAGTTTGACATTGAAATAGTCAGTTCTGTAAATCAAAAATTTCCAGCTACAAAAGGTATGGTTATAAAAATAAAAGATCCAAAACTCCTTGAGAAAACAGGTGGAATTGTTCAAGGAATGAGCGGAAGTCCAATTATTCAAAATGGAAAATTAGTCGGTGCTGTAACACATGTATTTGTAAATGATTCAACTAGCGGATATGGTGTTCATATTGAATGGATGCTAAAAGAAGCCGGAATCGATATTAATGAACGAGAAGCCACTGAAAAACGTATGGCGAGCTAATGTAGCTTGCCTTACGTTTTTTTATAAAAAAATAAGGATAAAGACGACAAGCTCAATACCTATAGACAATGTAATAATTCGACAAAATAAAAAATAATTCCAAATAAACTGACAAGAAAGAGTCGAAAAAGCAAGACAAAAAAATAAAAATTTTGATTTTATAGAATTTTATACATGTTATAATAAAGCAGTGAAGGAAAAAATATCCTTATAGGATTTTTTGAAAGATTTGATAAAATGAGGAGGAATTTCATGTTTGAAAAAATTAAAGTAGGAATGGCAGATGATAACCGAGAAGTTGTACATCTCATTGAAGAGTATTTATCATCTCAACAAGATTTAGAAGTGGTTGGTGTTGCTTACAATGGATTAGAGTGCATGCAAATGGTTGAAGAAAAGAGACCTGACGTCTTGTTACTTGATATTATTATGCCTCATATGGACGGTTTAGGAGTTCTTGAAGAAATTCGTAATAAAGGGATGCATTTTCCAAATGTCATCATGCTTACAGCGTTTGGTCAAGAAGATGTAACGAAAAAAGCGGTAGAACTAGGGGCGGACTATTTTGTATTAAAACCTTTTGATATGGAAAATTTGATCAATCATATTAGGGAAATTAGCGGAAAACCATCAGAGTTTATTAAAAAGTCTTCCAATCCAACACAAACTCAACCAGAAGTGAAAGTGCATAATCTTGATGCAAGCATAACAAATATTATCCATGAAATTGGAGTTCCTGCTCATATAAAAGGATACATGTATTTAAGAGAAGCAATTGCAATGGTTTATCATGACATTGATCTACTAGGCTCGATAACAAAAGTTCTTTATCCGGATATTGCGAAAAAATATAATACGACGTCAAGTCGTGTAGAAAGAGCAATTCGGCACGCAATTGAAGTCGCTTGGAGTCGAGGTAACATCGATTCAATATCATCTTTATTCGGTTATACCGTGTCGATGTCAAAAGCGAAGCCGACAAATTCAGAGTTTATTGCAATGGTCGCTGACAAACTTCGAATTGAACATAATGTTCCAGCCGTTTTGACAAACAATCGTTAAATTACAAAATAGATTTCAAATGAATTTTATGCTATATTGTTTATGGTTATATAGCCACTAGTGAACAAAATGCTCCTGACTGCTTTGCCTGTCAAGAGCTTTTTATTTATTATTTTCTTTTAAAAAATTCGTTTGAACTTTGTTTCTTTTTCGATCACGGTAAAAAATAAAGCTTCCGATAAAAAACAAACCAATTAAAAAAGCAAGAGCTCCAACTACAAATTGCAACCATAAAACAGGATAAGGTGAATTTAAAATACCAAAAAACGTGTCTCTCATTTGTTTTATACCATACATCCCAAGAATAACTGGTGAAATTACAATTAATACAGCAATGAATCGTTGCATAAGTATCCTTCCTTTTTATTAGAGGTTGTTCAAGTAGGCCAGGGAACGAACGATAAGTTGTCTTTCTTTTTTAACACGCAACATTATGTTAATTATGATATCGAAAAAAGAATAGGCTGTCTAATGAATAAACTCTAATGAATAAAAAGGTTAAACATAAGATGTAATAAAAGTTTTTATGAACTAAAGGGGTCAATAAATATGAACATTTTTAACTCTATGAAGATTGATGACTTTGAACAAGTTCTTTTTTGTCAAGACAAACACTCTGGTCTAAAAGCAATTATAGCGATACATGATACGACCCTTGGACCAGCACTCGGTGGTACACGTATGTGGATGTACGAAAATGAAGAACAAGCGTTAGAGGATGCGTTGAGACTTGCGAAAGGAATGACCTATAAAAACGCAGCTGCTGGCTTAAACCTTGGAGGGGGAAAATCAGTTATTATTGGGGATCCAAAAAAGGATAAAAGTGAAGAATTATTACGTGCATTTGGTCGATACATCCAAACATTAAATGGACGATATATTACTGCTGAAGATGTAGGGACAACTGTAGAAGATATGGATCTCATCTATGAAGAAACTGACTATGTAACCGGGATCTCACCTGCATTCGGATCCTCCGGTAATCCGTCTCCAGTTACGGCATACGGTTTGTATAAAGGAATGAAAGCAGCTGTACTTGAAGCATTTGGAACAGAGTCATTACAAGGAAAAACGATAGCTGTTCAAGGTGTAGGTAACGTCGCCTATCATTTATGCAAATATTTGCATGAGGAAGGTGCCCATCTCATCGTTACGGATATAAACAAAGATGCTGTTAAAAAAGTGGTTGACGCCTTTCAAGCAGAAGCTGTTAAACCAGAGGACATCTATTCGGTCGAGTGTGATATATTTTCACCATGCGCTCTCGGAGGCATTATTAATGATGAGACGATTGAGAAATTAAAAGCAAAAGTCATAGCTGGTTCAGCTAACAACCAGTTGAAAGAAGAAAAACATGGAATGTTATTGTTTGAAAGAGGAATTGTCTATGCACCCGATTATGTTATTAATGCTGGTGGAGTTATTAATGTCGCTGACGAATTATATGGATATAATCGAGAGCGTGCAATGAAAAAAGTTGAATCGATTTATGATAAGATTAGTAAAATTATTGAAATTTCAAAACGAGAACAAATTCCAACGAGTAAAGCAGCAGATCGAATGGCAGAAGAACGAATAGAGAAAATGCATCGGTCGCGATCTCAATTTTTAATCGAAGAGAAACATGTATTGCGTAAAAAGTGACTTACTTGGCAAATATGAAAGGAAGAAATGAATGGCAAATAATTATGATGTTGTCATTTTAGGTGGGGGAATGGGAGGCTATGTAGCTGCGTTACGCGCTTCCCAGTTAGGATTAAAAACAGCCCTAGTCGAAAAAGAAAAAATTGGAGGGACATGCCTCCACCGAGGATGCATTCCTAGTAAAGCACTGTTAAAAAGTGCGGAAGTTTTTCAACTTGCAAAATCAGCTAATAACTTTGGAATTGACATCCCGAGTGCAAAATTAAATTTTTCAAAAGTACAAAATGAAAAAGATAAAATCGTAAAGCAATTGTATGAAGGGTTATTACATTTAACAAAAAAAGGGGAAATTGATATCTTTGAAGGAAAAGGTCGATTGTTAGGTCCCTCTATTTTCTCACCACTTTCCGGTGCTGTTTCGGTGGAATTAAATGAAAACAAAGCTCATGAAACACTTGTACCGAAACATTTAGTCATCGCAACCGGAGCGAAACCTCGGTCACTTCCTTCGATCCCTTACGACGGTCAATATGTCCTTTCCTCCGACGATGCACTTCAACTTCAGGAACTTCCAAAGTCAATGATTATCGTCGGTGGAGGGGCGATCGGTATTGAATGGGCATCAATGATGAGCGATTTTGGAGTCGAAGTAACGATTTTAGAGGCGGCGCATCAAATTTTACCTGAAGAAGATGAGGAGATTTCTAATGCGATGACGTCTCATTTAAAAAAGAAAGGAATTCGCATCGTTACAAACGTTAACGTTGTGTCCCACCAAATTGAAAATGAAAATGTGACTGTACAATATGAATCGGATCTTATTCAAGCTGAAATTACGGCAGATAAACTATTAATTTCAATTGGCAGAGAAGCAATCATTGAAGATATCGGGCTTGAGAATACTGAAATCAACTTTGAAAATAAGTACATAGAAACAAATGAATATTATCAAACAGCAGAATCACATATTTACGCGATTGGAGACTGTATTGGTGGAGTTCAATTAGCTCACGTTGCCGCACGAGAAGGGATTATTGCAATTGAGCATATCGCAGGGTTAAATCCAGAGCCTTTACAAGAAAATCAAATTGTAAAATGTGTTTATTCAAATCCTGAAATTGCAAGTGTAGGTTTAACAGAGCGTGATGCTAAAACAGACAATTATCATATCAAGGTTGGTAAAATTCCTTTTCGAACAAATGGTAAAGCACTTATCAATAGAGAAAGTGATGGTTTTGTAAAAATAATTGCTGACGCGAAGACGGATGATATCATTGGCGTACATTTATTCGGATATAATGTAACCGAAATGATTTCGGAAGCGGCACTTGCAAAAGTGCTTGATGCGACACCGTGGGAAATATCTCAAACGATTCACCCACATCCATCGATGTCGGAAATATTGGGCGAAGCCGCGTTAGCTGTTGATGGATTACAACTGCACTTTTAATGTAAAGGAAGCGATATGTCATGACATATAAACGCCATGAAGAACTCGGATTAACGGATAATCAATTATTAGAGATGTATGAAACTATGCTGTTAGCACGACGATTTGATGAAAGGCTATGGATTTTAAATCGTGCGGGACGTATACCATTCGTCGTTTCTTGTCAAGGGCAAGAAGCTGCGCAAGTCGGTGCTGCTTTTGCACTCGATCGAAACAACGATTATATTTTACCTTATTATCGTGACATCGGTGTCGTTCTTACTTTTGGCATGACTGTAAAAGAGCTAATGTTGCAAGCATTTGCTAAAGGAGAGGATCCAAACTCTGGCGGAAGACAAATGCCGGGGCATTTTGGTCAGAAAAAAAATCGAATTGTGACTGGCTCATCACCTGTTACAACACAAGTACCGCATGCGGTCGGGATCGCACTTGCTGCAAAAATGAAAAAGAAATCTTTTGTTACTTTTGTTTCCTTTGGTGAAGGTTCATCAAATCAAGGAGATTTCCATGAAGGAGCGAATTTTGCAGGTGTCCATAAACTTCCTGTCATCTTTTTTTGTGAAAATAATGGCTATGCGATTTCTGTACCAACCTCATTACAGCTTGCTTGTGAAAAAGTTTCTGACCGTGCAATTGGTTACGGAATGCCGGGTATGACGATTGATGGAAATGATCCACTCGCTGTTTTTGCAGCAGTAAAACAAGCTGTTCAAAGAGCGAAACGAGGAGATGGTCCTACATTAATTGAAGTCATGACACAACGTTTAACACCTCACTCAAGTGACGATGATGATCGTCAATATCGCAGTGAATCAGAATTAAAGGACATGCGAAAGATTGACGGGATTAAAACATTTTCTAATTATTTGAAACAAGTAAACATCTTAACAGAAGATCTAGAACAGAAATTAGAGAAAAAGATTACAACAATGATAGATGAAGCGACTGAATATGCTGAAAATGCCCCATTTGCAGAACCGGAGTCAGCTCTCAACTATGTGTATGGGGAATAGGGGGAATTACATGCCTGTCATAACCTATATCGAGGCGGTTACACAAGCATTAGATGAAGAAATGGAAAGAGATGGTAACGTATTTGTATTAGGTGAAGACGTCGGAGTAAAAGGTGGCGTTTTTAAAGCAACAGATGGTCTTTACGAAAAATATGGAAAAGAAAGAGTGATTGATACACCGTTAGCTGAATCAGGGATTGTTGGTGTTGGTGTCGGAGCAGCAATGTATGGTCTCAAACCTGTAGCAGAAATCCAATTTGCTGATTTTATTATGCCAGCAGTGAATCAAATTGTATCTGAAGCAGCAAAAATACGTTATCGTTCGAATAACGATTGGAATTGTCCGATTACGATTCGCGCTCCTTACGGTGGCGGTGTGAATGGCGGATTATACCATTCACAATCGGTCGAAGCCCTATTTGCTAACGTCCCTGGTCTTAAAATTGTTATGCCATCAACACCATACGATGTAAAAGGACTATTAAAGTCCGCTATTAGAGACGAAGATCCTGTTTTATTTTTCGAACATAAGCGTGCGTATCGTTTACTAAAAGGTGAGGTCCCTAATGAAGACTATACCATTCCAATCGGCAAAGCTGATGTAAAACGTGAAGGCGATGACGTCACCGTTATTACATATGGATTGGGTGTCCATTTTACTCTTCAAGTCGCGGAAAAGCTTCAAGAAGAGGGTATTTCCGTTCACGTCTTAGATTTACGTACAGTTTATCCATTAGATCAAGAAGCAGTCATTGAGGCCGCTTCTAAAACAGGTAAAGTACTATTAATAACGGAAGCAAATAAAGAAGGAAGTATAATGAGTGAAGTTTCTGCGATTATTGCGGAGCATTGTTTGTTTGACTTAGATTCACCAATTCATAGATTAGCCGGACCAGATATTCCTGCAATGCCATACGCGGCACCACTCGAAAAATATTTTATGATTAATCCATCAAAAATTGAAACTGCTATAAGAGAATTAGCACATTTCTAAACATCGTATGCAAGAGGAAAGAGAATAAAAATTAGATGATATGGATGGGAAGCTAGTCTTGCAACTATCAGTAGAGGCTTAAGAGCCGTCTATTGATGGATAAGGAGGAATTTAAAAGGTGATAACGAAGGAAATAGTAATGCCTCAGCTTGGGGAAAGTGTAACTGAGGGAACAATCAACCATTGGTTCGTAAAAGAAGGGGAAACAGTGAACAAATACGATCCAATTGCTGAAGTGTTAACAGATAAAGTAACAGCTGAAATTCCTTCATTATTTTCGGGGAAAATCACTAAAATTATTGCAACTGTTGGTGAAGCAATTCCAGTCGGAGAATTAATTTGTTACATAGAAGTAGAAAATAATGATACAGAAGACATTAAAAACGAAACTACACTAGCCGATAAAAATAAACGGACAGGAGAACTTCAACCTGCTCCATTAAATAAAAACAATAAACGTCGTTTTTCACCAGCTGTGTTAAAATTAGCTCAAGACCACGACATCGATCTTGCTCATATTCAAGGTACAGGGAAAGGCGGAAGAATAACTCGTAAAGATGTCCAAGCTTACATACATCAACAACAGAAATCGCACGATGCCGATATTACTAATTCTGTTGTCTCTAATGCCGTTATTCCTCAGGTAGAGAGAAGGATAGAAAAACATGCAACTGACATCGAAATTCCACTAAGTGGCATCCGAAAAGCGATTGCTTCAAACACTGTTAGAAGTGTGCAGGAGATCCCACACGGTTGGATGATGGTTGAAGCTGATGTCACTGATTTAGTAGCTTACCGTGATAAAATTAAAACAGATTTTAAACGAAATGAAGGCTTTAATTTAACGTACTTTTCATTTTTCATTAAAGCCGTTGTCGAAGCATTAAAAGAGTTTCCGGAACTTAATTCAATGTGGGCTGAAGATAAAATCATTCAAAAGAAAGACATTAACATATCCATTGCGGTTGCATCTGGTGATGTATTGTTCACTCCAGTAATAAAAAACGCTGACGAAAAAAGTATTAAAGGAATTGCAAAAGAAGTATACGAACTTGCACAAAAAGCTCGTTCAGGAACGCTAACGAGAGAAGATGTTGAAGGTGGTACATTTACAGTAAATAACACGGGAGTTTTCGGATCTGTCCAATCAATGGGAATTATCAATTATCCACAAGCAGCAATTTTACAAGTTGAATCGATCGTAAAACGTCCTGTCGTTACTGAAAGTGGAATGATGGGACCACGGGATATAGTGAATCTTTGTCTCTCTCTCGATCACCGAGTACTAGACGGACTAGTGTGTGGGCTTTTCCTTAAAGCTGTCAAAGAGAAAGTTGAAAATATGAATGAAAATAACTTAAGTGTGTACTAATCCACTACTTCATTGTAGTGGATTTTTGTTCTTGACAGCTCAAAACACTCATGCGAGAATCAAAATGTAAACTAAATTATTAATATGGTTAACATTAGGAGGACGGCATGGAGACTACACAAATGCAAACATCGAATTGGGATCAATTTGCCCGCAAAGCTTTAAAAAATGAAAGGATAACGAAAGAAGAAGGTTTACAAATTTTAAATGCAAGAAACGAAGAAATTTTATCGCTTATGCAATCCGCTTATAAAGTTCGATATCATTATTTCGGTAATAAAGTAAAGCTTAATATGATCATCAACGCTAAAAGTGGATTGTGCCCCGAAGATTGTGGATATTGTTCTCAATCGATTACAGCAAACACACGAATAGAAAAATATACGTTACTTGAAAAAGATGTTCTTCTAAAAGGTGCAGAAGAAGCAATGAAAAGACAAGCGAGTACATATTGTATCGTTATGAGTGGACGTGGGGCAACGAATCGCGAAATCGATCAAATTGTTGATGCGGTAAAAGAAATTAAAAACGAAATGCCTTTAAAGATTTGTGCATGTCTTGGTATTCTTTCTCAAGAAAAAGTTGACCGATTAAAAGATGCTGGCGTTGACCGCTATAATCATAATATTAATACGAGTAAAACGCATCATGACCAGATTACGACAACTCATACATACGATGACCGCGTTAACACGGTTGAAAATGTAAAAATAGCGGGTATATCACCATGTTCTGGCGTTATCGTAGGTATGGGTGAAACAGACAGCGAAGTTTATGAAATGGCAAAAGAGCTACGCCAGTTAAGCGTTGATTCGATTCCAGTTAATTTTTTGCATTCGATTCCGGGTACAAAATTGGAAAACATGGATGAACTTACACCACTATATTGTTTAAAAGTATTAGCTTTATTCCGATTTATGAATCCTGACAAAGAAATTCGAATCTCAGGGGGAAGAGAAATGAATTTACGTTCGTTACAAGGGATGGGGTTGTACGCAGCCAATTCAATTTTTGTCGGAGATTATCTAACGACCGAAGGGCAGGAATTTTCTTCTGATTATCAAATGATCGAAGATCTTGGCTTTGAAATTGAGTAAGCCCTTTAAGTTGAATTCAAACCATTTCCATTGATAAAATATAGTCAATTATAAAGGAAAGGATTGAGTAGTTTGAGCTTTAATTTGTTTATGCAAGATATTGTAGATCAAGCACGTAAAGAAATGCGTGATTCAGGTTATAAGGAATTAAAAACACCTGAAGAAGTAGATGATGCATTGAAACAGAAAGGAACGACACTTGTCATGGTTAATTCAACGTGCGGATGTGCTGGTGGCGTGGCTCGCCCTGCAGCATACTACTCATTACAAAATGACAAAAAACCTGACCATCTCGTAACTGTATTTGCTGGTCAAGATCGAGAAGCAACAGAGCAAGCACGTTCGTATTTTACTGGTTATCCTCCATCATCTCCTTCATTTGCATTAATGAAAGATGGACAAATTGTTGATATGGTTGAACGAGCCGATATCGAATCTTCCGATACTCAAGAAGTTGCACAAAAATTGCAAGAACTCTTTAATCAACATTGTTAAGAAGCGCCATGTTAAACAAAAGCTCAAGCTGTTTATGAATAGCTTGAGCTTTTTGTTTCTATTTTTTGATTAAAAGCGGGCACGATAAAAGTAATAACGGAGGTGTAATAAGATGAAAACCATTGTTATGACATTCGTTTCTTTTTTTATTATAGCGTCACCTTTTTGGCCGCTTCAACCAAATCCAATCAAAGGGGATCCTTTTATTATTGTTAACAAAAAAACGAATAAACTCGCTTTAATAGACGAAGGGAGCATTCAATATGTAAAACGTGTAGCAACTGGTAAGCATCCATCGTTAACGCCCGAAGGAATGTTTACTGTAACCGTCAAAGCTAAAAACCCGTATTATCGCAAATTAAATATTCCTGGTGAATCACCAAACAATCCGCTTGGGACTCGTTGGATCGGATTTGATGCCATGGAAACAGACGGAAGAACGTATGGGATCCATGGTACGAACAACCCAACATCGATCGGAACATATATAAGCAAAGGCTGTATACGTATGTTCAACAAAGATGTAGAACAATTATATGAACAAGTTCCGATCGGAACAAAAATTTTAATTACATCAAGCGATGAAAGTTTTCAACAAATAGCAAGTCGACTTCGTGTAATTTAATTAAAAAAAGGAAACTCCGGCGATCAATGACGATAAAAGTAATGCAGCAATCATGATGTAAACAACTGTTTTAATAAATTTCCGAGACATACTATACCCTCCCCATTAATCATACCGATATTGTACTAAATAAGTTGATTGAGTGGCAACACTTTACAACATCTTGTTATGTAGCTTTTGCTAATTTATCGCTAGTCATTTAAAATTAATATACATATTTTACTAAGGTACGTGTTCAAAAGAAAAATAATGTGAGGCTAGATTATTTTTTATATTTATCCAATGGAAGGGAAAACCATTATTCGACTTAAATGTGAATGAACGAGACCCATCAGGAATATGGCTTCCTAATATTACGTAAAGTGGATCTGTTATTCGTAACTTACAAATAAGCTACGAGCCTCTATTTTGAACAAAACTTTCTAAAGGGGGAGAAAAGATGGGCAATGAAAGAGCACCGCATAAAATCGAGCATATCGGAATTGCAGTTAAATCATTAGAAAATGTGTTGCCTTTTTATGTAGAACAGTTACATCTGCATCTTGAAGGAATTGAAGAAGTGAATTCTGAACAAGTAAAAGTAGCATTTTTGCGCATTGGAGAAACGCGTATTGAATTGCTAGAACCGACATCAAAACATAGCCCGATTTATAAATTTATAGAAAAACGTGGAGAAGGTATCCACCACATTGCTCTCGGCGTTAACGATATTCAAGATCGCCTAAAAGAATTAAAAGCGAGCGGAATTCAACTTATAAATAAAACACCAAAATTAGGTGCGGGAAATACAAAAATCGCTTTTATACATCCAAAATCAGCTTCAGGAGTATTATATGAGTTATGCGAGAAACGGGAGGGGAATTAAATGGATATGTACGAAAGAATCTACGAGCTATACGATAAAAAACGTGAGATTGAACGAGGTGGCGGAGATGAACGAATTGAAAAACAACATGAAAGAGGGAAATTAACCGCACGAGAAAGGATCGATCTTTTATTAGATAAAGGTACATTTGTTGAATTGAACCCATTTATTGAACATCGTTGTCAAGATTTTGGCATGAATGAAATGGACGCACCAGGTGAAGGGGTCGTAACTGGATACGGAAAAATTGACGGTCGCCCTGTATATGTGTTTGCACAAGACTTTACTGTTTTCGGTGGAGCACTTGGTGAAATGCATGCTAGAAAAATTGCAAATGTGATGGATCTTGCTGCTCAAAATGGCGCACCTTTTATCGGGTTAAATGACTCAGGTGGCGCTCGAATCCAAGAAGGTGTCGTATCACTAGATGGATATGGGCATATTTTTTACAGAAATGCAATTTATTCTGGTGTCATCCCGCAAATTTCTGTCATTATGGGACCGTGTGCTGGCGGTGCGGTATATTCCCCAGCGATTACTGATTTTGTTTTTATGGTTGAAGAAACGAGCCAAATGTTCATTACGGGTCCAAAAGTGATCGAAACAGTAACAGGAGAAAAAATAACATCTGAAGATTTAGGTGGCGCACACGTACATAGTTCAAAAAGTGGAAACGCCCATTTTACTTCAAAATCTGAAGAAGAAGCGTTAGCGGCTGTCCGTAAGTTACTTACATATTTACCACAAAATAATAAGGAAAAGCCAGCAATACTCGATGTAAAAGCAGAAGATCACTATCGCCCTGATTTAGCTGATGTCGTCCCATACGATTCAACACGACCTTATGATGTGCGCACTGTTATCGACCAAGTCGTTGATGAACATTCATTTTTTGAAGTGCATAAAAACTTCGCGAAAAACATCGTCGTCGGTTTTGCAAGAATCAACGGCAAATCAGTCGGACTCGTTTGTAATCAACCAAAAGTAATGGCAGGTGGTTTAGACATTGACTCGTCAGATAAAGCATCTCGATTTATTCGTTTTTGCGATTCTTTTCAAATTCCAATCATTACATTTGAAGATGTTACTGGCTTTTTCCCAGGAATAAAACAAGAACACGGTGGAATTATTCGTCACGGGGCAAAAATTTTATACGCGTATTCTGAAGCGACTGTGCCTAAAATTACAGTTATATTAAGAAAAGCATATGGTGGTGCTTACGTTGCATTAAACAGTAAAGCCATCGGTGCTGATCTTGTCTTTGCTTGGCCAAACGCTGAAATTGCAGTTATGGGTCCCGAAGGTGCAGCAAATATTATTTTCGCAAGAGAAATTAAAAATAGTAAAAATCCTGAAGAAACGAGACTAAATAAAATTGCAGAATACCGTGAGAAATTTGCTAATCCGTATGTCGCTGCATCAAGAGGAATGGTTGATGATGTTATCGATCCACGCGAAACGAGAATTAAGCTCGTCCAAGCTCTTGACATGTTAAACAATAAAGAAGAAACACGACCAAATAAAAAACACGGAAACATTCCATTGTAAAAGAGGTGAGATTAAATGATTCACGAGGACAGATTAGTTAGCGAGTTTATTGAACTCGTACAAATTGATTCTGAAACGAAAAATGAAGCACAAATTGCACGCGTTTTAAAAGAAAAGTTTACCTCACTCGGTTTAGATGTAATCGAAGATGATAGTTCGAAAAAAACGGGACACGGTGCAGGCAATCTTATTTGTACATTGAAAAGCTCAAAACGAGAAATTGATCCGATCTATTTCACTTCACATATGGATACAGTCGTGCCAGGTAACGGAATTAAACCAATAATTGACAATGGCTATATCAAATCAGATGGAACAACAATACTTGGAGCTGACGACAAAGCTGGTTTAGCTGCAATGCTCGAAGCGATTAAAGTGATAAACGAACAAAACATTCCGCACGGTCATATTCAATTCATTGTCACAGTTGGAGAAGAAGCTGGTTTAGTCGGGGCAAAAGAACTTGATCGCTCATTAATAAATGCTAAATACGGGTATGCATTAGATAGCGATGGTTTAGTTGGTGATATCATTACTGCTGCACCAACACAAGCAAAAATCAATGTGACAGTTCATGGAAAAACGGCCCATGCTGGTGTTGCACCTGAAAAAGGAATATCAGCGATTACGATTGCCGCTAAAGCAATTGCGAAGATGCCACTCGGAAGAATTGATGAAGAAACAACTGCTAATATTGGGAAATTCGAAGGGGGTACACAAACAAACATTGTTTCTGATTTAGTTAAGATTGAAGCGGAAGCTCGTTCACTCGTTCCAAATAAAATGGAAGCCCAAGTTGAGAAAATGAAAACAGCTTTTGAAGAGAGCGCTCAATTGATGGGAGGGTCAGTTAATTTTGAATCAGAAGTGATGTACCCTGGTTTTAAATTCGATGAACACGATCGCGTTGTACAAATAGCGAAACAAGCGGTTACAGAAATCGGGCGCTCACCGAGGCTACTAAAAAGTGGCGGTGGTAGTGATGCAAATATCATTGCAGGGCTCGGAATTCCAACAGTGAATTTAGCTATAGGGTACGAAGAAATTCATACGATTAATGAAAAGATGCCGATTAAAGAACTTGTAAAAACTGCTGAATTAGTCGTTGCGATTATTCAGACTGTAGCAAATCAATAGAAGGTTAACGCTGTAAAGGAGAAGTTAAAGTGGAACTCCATTTTTTAGGCACTGGTGCAGGCGTTCCATCAAAACAGAGAAATACGAGTGCGATCGCGTTAAAATTTTTAAATCATTACAAAGGCTCACTCTGGTTATTTGATTGTGGTGAAGCGACGCAGCACCAAATATTACATACTACATTAAAATTATCTAAACTGGATCATATCTTTATTACTCATTTACACGGTGATCATTTGTTTGGACTGCCTGGTATACTAGGCAGTCGTTCCTTTCAGGGAGGAACATCACCGTTAACCATTTACGGTCCAGTTGGAATTAAACATTTTGTAAAAACTGTATTATCTACGAGTAAAACCGTCCTTCGTTACCCATTATCGATCATTGAAATTCATGACGACATGTCTCTCGATCTCGGTGAACATCACGTTTATATTAAAAAGCTAGATCACGCAATAGAATCATTCGGATTTCGAATCGAAGAAAAGTCTAAACACGGAACATTATTAGTTGAGCAACTAAAAAAACTTGGGATTCAGCCTGGCCCTATTTACAAAGCAATTAAAAATGGAGAGCAAGTCAAGCTTGATGACGGTCGAATTATTAGCGGTAAAGACTTTTTAGGACCAGAAAAAAAAGGAAAAGTGATTACTGTTCTAGGGGATACGAGACGTTGTGATACAGCTATTTCACTCGCTAAAAAAGCAAATGTTTTAATTCATGAGGCGACATTTATGAAAAAAGATAGCCACTTGGCATTCGATTATTTTCATTCGACGAGTGAAGATGCTGCATACATCGCTAAACGAGCAAAAGTGTCAAAACTAATATTGACACACATTAGTTCTAGATATCAAAAAGACAACATTAACATGTTAGTGAGAGAAGCAAGAAAAATCTTTCCGAAAACATACATTGCTGAAGATTTGCGTATGTTTACGATTTAAGATTATTGCGTAACCAAATGGCGATGTCAGGTCGATCCGTAATGATAGCATCAACGTTCCATTGAAATAGCTTTACTATTTTTTTCTTGTCATTCACTGTATAAGGACGGATTCGTAATTGTTGACAGTGCGCAGTATCAATATAATTTTTTGTAACATTTTTGTAGTTTGGATGGATAGCTTCAACGTGTAAACTTTTTGCAAATGAAATCGAGTCTTTCAATGGTTTTTCAATAAGAAGTGCAGTTTGTAAGTTTGTATTATACTCTTTAATTTTTTCCAATGAAGATTTCCAAAACGACGAGATAATCACTCGATCTTGAAATTGGTGCTTTTCGATAAGTTCACACACTTTTTTTTCTAACACCGTTTCAAGACCGCGTGATTTTAATTCAATATTTACTAGTAACTTCGTGTTTTTGGCCCACCTTAAAACTTCGTTTAGTGTCGGGATCGTTTCATTTTGATACGTTGGTGAAAACCACCCTCCTGCATCTAACGTTTTAAGTTCAACAACCGTCTTTTTGTTGACATTTCCATAACCACTCGTCGTTCGATGTAAAGTAAAATCATGAATAACGACTGGAATGTGATCGGATGAAAGTTGAACGTCAAGCTCAATCCCATCAGCATTAAGCTGTGCTGCCTTCATAAATGAAGCCATCGTATTTTCAGGACAATGATAACTCGCACCACGATGTGCAAATATTAATGTCATCTTTGTGCACACCTTTCATTTACGGTCACTTTTGTTTATATAACGCTTCAAGATCGTGAGACCTTTTAACAGCGGCTTTTACACACGCCTGCATTGCTTTTTTAAAACCATATTTTTCTAAAGCGTTAATTCCCGCCTCGGTAGTACCACCCGGGCTCATGACGTTCTTTCTAAGTTCTTCTGGCGTTGCATCGTGATGTTGTAACATGTTGGCAGTACCAGCAAAAGTTTGTGCAATGAGCTGTCTCGCTACATCTTCTGATAACCCGTGTTCAATCGCACTTTCTTCAAGCGCTTCTGCTAAATAATATAAATACGCTGGTCCACTTCCTGATATTCCTGTTACAGCATGCATTTCACTTTCATGAACAACGATAACTAGACCTATACTTGAAAAGAAAGTTTTCGCTTTATGCATATGCTCATTATGACTATATGTTCCTAAAGCGATACCTGTTGCCGATTTTCCAACTGTAGCAGATGTGTTTGGCATCGCACGAATGACAGGAATTTTTCCATTTAAATTTCGCTCGATAAAATGAAGTGAAACACCAGCAATAACTGATAATATCAATTGTTTATTTGTTACATAGGTTTGAATCTTAGCGAGACTATTTTCGACATCTTTCGGTTTCATCGCTAAAATAACAATCGTACTACTTGTAAAAAGTTTTTCATAATCACGCGTTGTGTTTATCCCATAATTTTTCTCTAATTTACGTAATCGTTCATCATTAGAATGATTCGTTGTCCAAATTTGCTTAGGTTGGACAAGTTTTTTCGTTAATAAACCAGAAATGATTGCTTCAGTCATTGAACCAGCACCGATAAAAACAATTTTTTCTTTGCTAAACATGTTTTTCTCTCCTCACCTTTAATGATACACGTTGTAAAAAGTATATCGAAATTAAAGAAAACAAACAATCGAATGAATTTCATATTTGTCTGTTTTGTGACAAACGATTACAATAACAACATGAGCATCAAGTGGAGGGAGACAGAAAAAGTGTTATCTAAAACAAAAAACTTAGTTAAAATAAGTATTCCAACACCATTTCCTGTAGGACCCGTTAATGTTTTTTTATTAATTGGAGATCACCTCGTACTCATTGACACTGGGCCGAAAACAAAAGAGGCATTAAAAGCTTTAAAAAGAGGTCTACAACAGTTTGGCTACACGTTGCAAGATATTGAGATCGTCGTGCTTACGCATCATCATTCTGATCATGCAGGTTTGCTTGAACAGTTTCAGCATGCAAAAATCTACGGACATTGGCGAAATGAGCCGTGGATCACATTTAATAAAAATTTTTATAATGCTCAAACTGAATTTGTTGAACGTTTTTTTCATCAGGAGGGCATGAACTCCGATCTTTTAAAAGAAGTCATAAATGAAACAGGTCCGGATCAATACTTATCAAAGGCTAAATTAGATGGAATTCTAAAAGAAGGAGATTCAATTCCCGGTTTTCCTGATTGGACCGTCATTGAAACACCGGGTCATGCACAGAGTCACCTTTCATTTTTAAATGAAACGGACGGTACTTTTATTGCTGGTGATACAATCATTTCTCATCTTTTTCCGACCCCATTATTGGAACCTCCATATAATGAGGAGGAAGAAAGGCCAAAAACATTGCTGCAACTGCGAGAAACATTAAACATGTATTTAAACTTTAACGTTAACGTCGTGCATTCTGGTCATGGAGAAGACATATTTGATATGAAAGCAATCGTTATGAAGCAATTTAACAAGCATGAGGAACGGGCACAAAAAGTCCGACATTACTTACAAACGGAAGGGAATTTGACAAGCTTTGAAATAAGCAAAAATTTGTTTCCGAACGCATATCATCGCTCAACTTATTTAACTATGTCCGAAACGATCGGTATTTTAGATTTGATGGCTTCACGTGATGAAGTTGTAGCTGTAAAAAGAAATGAATTCCAATTTGAATACCATTTAATATGAGATTTATAAATTAAGCGAAGCTCATCGTTTTTGCAAAAACGGAATGAGCTTCGCTTTTACTCATTTAATTTTCATCTTGATTTTTGTTATTTAAATCAAGCAATTCTCCCCCGACAGTAATATAAGAAAGTACGTCAAGCTCTTTCTCCATTTTTGACATCCCTTGTATATAAGGTTTAAGCAAATCTTTATAATCTTCTTTAACCCCAATTTCCTCTAAATTACCAAACACATACATTTTTTTCTCATCTTTTAAAAAGCAAAGGAAGCCGACAGCACTTTGTTTTTCATTTACGATATTTAATATTTGCGTATGCTCGTTCACTAGTTCAGGTGAAAAGTAAATTTCCAACAGATAAACCCTCCTTACTCGAAATCAAATTGTAATCGGGAGAAGAGTGATTCAGACACTTGCGCTTCTGATTTGTCTTTTTTAACTCGAATTAAAAGCATGACTAACAAGGCAACAATGGCAGTTAAACCTGCAGTAACTAAAAACATACCTGTTCGTGACCAATCCATCATCCACCCATATATCGGTGGACCGGCGGCTACTCCTAAAAAGCGGACAGAACCATATAACGATGTTACAAATCCCCGCCTCTCTTTTCCAACAGAACCAGTTATAAAACTATTAATACAAGGCAAAGCGAGACCAGTCCCTATACTACTAACGACTAAAATTGAAATAAATGGAATTAGCTTTTTGAAAAAAACTAATGTTGCAAACGAGACAGTCATTAAAATTAATCCGATGACAATTAAATTTTTCATGAGTTTCATTTTCTTTTCAATTTTACTGCCGGTAATATATGAAGTTGTCGTCATAAACAATAGAGGAATGGCTAATACAAGCCCTTTTATAACTCCTTTCATATCATAATCTTTCTCTAAAATGTCTGATAAATAAAAAAGTATCCCAAAAAGAGTAAAAAGGCATGTAGCACCTGCTAAATACACAGTCAATAGCCAACGACCTTCTTTTTTAAAAACAGACAATAATCCTTTTGTATACGCACCAATTTTCATTGGTTCAGTACGTTTTTTCTTTTCCTTAACAAAAATTGCGGTTAATAAGATTGAAATTAAACAAAAGACGGGAAAAGCAAAAAATACGGAATACCATATTAATAATGCTAACAATGAGCCTATAATAGGTGAAATGACTTTACCGAGTCCGTTGGATGCTTCAACAATCCCTAGAACTTTACTTTCTTTTCCACCATCAAATAAGTCACCAGTTAAAGCCATTGCAATCGGGGCAGTTCCAGCAGCACCAATCCCTTGCATTACTCTCCCAACCATAATCCATATATAGGCGTTAGAAAACCAAGCAGATGCTGCGCCTGCTAGTAAACCGCCTGTACCGTATAAAACTAATGCTGGGATGATGACCGCTTTTCGTGAAAAGCGATCTGACAAATAACCGAGGATCGGAATTGAAACAGCTGCTGCAATTGAAAAAAGTGAGATCGTTAAGCTGACTTGAAATTGAGATATGTCTAACTCTTGCTTCATTTTTGGTAAAACAGGAATTAGCATTGAATTTCCTAATACGAGAATAAGCGGAATTGAGCCGATAGCGATAATCGTCATCACGGAATTATTTGGTTTTGACAAGAAACGGCACTCCTTTTAGGAATTAAAAGATGATCTTATTTTGTCTCAGCCGCTTCGAACTATTCAGATGAACCTTTCGAATTAAAATGAATAAGATGTTGATGTGAAAAGAAGGGGGCAGATACCTAATGGGGTCATTAATACTTCCCTATCGTACGCGGAAAAATCGTGAATACGGTCTTACTTCAGTCGCTGATTTTGGAATGCCGAGCGGTGTATTGAAAAATGTACTCGATGATTATGCAGCGTTTATTGATTTCGCAAAACTTGGGGTTGGCACTGGTTATATTACACCTAATGTGAAAGAAAAAATTAATCTTTATAAGCAATACAATGTTGAGCCTTATTGTGGCGGCACATTATTTGAAAAAGCATATATTCAAAGTAAAGTAGACGAGTATTTATTTTTCTTAAAAAATTTAGATATTCATTGGGTTGAAATTTCAACAGGTGTTATTAAGATTCCAATTGAAGAAAGAATCCTTATTGTTGAAAAGATTAAACAAGATTTTAACGTGATCGGTGAAGTTGGCTCTAAAGATGTTTCGATTGAAATGAACGCTAATGAATGGGAACTAGAGATGAAGGAACTAATCAATGCTGGTTGCCAATATGTAATTGCTGAAGGAAGAGATTCCGGTACAGCTGGAATTTACAATACAGATGGAGAAGTGAAGCAGGAATTAATTGAGACAATGTCTACAAATATAAATAATAATAAAATAATTTTCGAAGCACCAACACCTAAAAGTCAAATGTTTTTTATAAACTTATTAGGTCCTAATGTAAATTTAGGTAATGTGAAATTACACGACGTCCTTTTATTAGAAGCTCAACGATGTGGTTTACGAGCAGAAACGTTTTTTCTGGAGGAAAGGAAATGGACATTACAATTATAAGGCACTTACCTACGCACTGGAATCAAAAAGGAATTCTACAAGGGAAAAGAGATATCCCAATCTCTCTTCCCCTTTCAAACAATTCAGTAAATAAACTAAGAGAAAATAAATTGAGACTACATCAACATCAGTCTTTTGATTACGTCTTTGCAAGTGAACTTGTAAGGACAATACAAACTGCAAAACTTTACGGATACATGGCTCCAACGATTGAACCATTATTAAATGAATTAGATTTTGGACAATTTGAAGGGAAAGCAAAAGAAGATCTATGGAAGGCACATAAAGAATGGATAACGTCACCATTACAAATGACATTAGGCGAGTCTCTTAAAAACTTTCAACAACGTATTTATACGTTTATAGAGAAATATGCTCATGCACATTCTCTATTAGTATTTGGACATGGTAGTTGGGCGCGTGCTCTTGTTTCGATTAAAAATATAGGTACCATTCAAAAGATGAATCAAATTGAAATCAATAATAACGAGCTAATTACAGTGAAAATAAAGAAACGATACGAAACAAATTTAAAAGATAGCGAAAGTTTAGTCGATAGACAAAATCAATGACTTGAGTCGAAAACCATTGACAAAAAATGGCGTAAAAGACAATATTCCATTCAATCACAGATGCTGTAATGATAAAAATGGCCATATTTAACCAAAACATTACTTTTCCTGGCGGGTATTTTTTAATCGAAGAGATGATCAGAGCAGGAATCACCATCCCTCCACTGGATGCGCCAAAACGAATTAAAATTCCGACTCCGATGCCGAAAATTAATCCTCCACAAATTAAATCAAATAGAAGATGAACATGAGGTAGATAGACATAAAGCTCAATCATATAAACGGTGTATGAAGTAACTGTAACAGAATACATCGTTCGCACTGTCCACTTGTAGCCAAACCAGTAAATAGCAAGTGTTAGTAATGTGAAATTTGCTAACCATAATGCTCCGCCAAGCGGAAGGTGCAGCCAATAATTAATTAAAATTGCAAGACCGGCAGCACCACCGGAAGGAATTTCATGCGGAAAGAGAAAAAGGGCCATCGCGACCCCTTGAATGATAGCACCAATCGTAAGTAGCCCATATTTAATCAGTTCATGTCTCATCTCTTTTCCCCCTCAAAGTTCATTTCATTTTATGTACAAGCTATCCAATTTATGAACAGGTTTATTAAATTTGCTAGACGATGATGAATTCCTTTTCTATAATGAAAACAGGAACGGATTAATCTAAACTAGAGAAAAGTGGGGGAATTGGGATGTCAGAAGTATATATTGTTGCAGGGGCAAGGACAGCATTCGGAAGTTTTGGACAAGCATTTAAAAACGTATCTGCGACTGAATTAGGAAAAACAACGGCCGTTGAAGCGATGAAAAGAGCCAAAGTAGAGCCAAGTCAAATTGAAAATGTCGTTTATGGTAATGTCATTCATTCAAGTACAAATGCTGCCTATGTTCCGCGCCACATAGCTTTAGGTGCTGGAATATCAATTGAAACGCCAGCAATGGCCGTGAACCGCTTATGTGGTTCTGGTTTACAAGCAGTCGTATCTGCAGCTCAAAGTATTAAACTTGGTGAAGCAAATATTGCACTTGCAGGCGGCACTGAGAATATGTCACAAGCGCCTCATGCTGATTTTAAAAGTCGCTTCGGAGGTGTTAAACTTGGAGCCCTTCAACTTGAAGATATGCTTCAAAGTTCATTAACGGATGAATTTATCGGCTGTGGGATGGGTGTAACTGCAGAAAATTTAGCTGAAAAATATAAGATTACACGGAAAGACCAAGACGAATATGCCGCCTTAAGTCACGAGCGTGCTGAGGCAGCAAGAAACAAATTTTCTGAAGAAATTGTTCCAGTTGAAATCAGTTCAAGAAAAGGAACTGTAATCGTTGATAAAGATGAGCATGTTAAGCCAAACACAACAGTAGAAACTTTAGCGAAATTAAGACCTGCATTTGTAAAAGAAGGTACTGTGACCGCAGGAAATGCTTCAGGTATCAATGATGGAGCAGCTTCACTCATTCTCGCTAACAGTAAAGCCATCGATCATAAACAACAGCGATTAGCGAAAATCGTATCTTGGGGAATCGCAGGGGTTGAGCCATCAATCATGGGAATTGGTCCTGTCCCAGCGTCACAAATGGCTTTAAAGCGAGCAAATCTAACAATTGACGATATCGATCTAGTTGAAATTAATGAAGCGTTTGCTTCCCAATATATTGCAGTTGAAAAAGAACTTCGTCTTGACCGCAACAAAACGAATGTAAATGGAGGTGCAATCGCATTAGGTCATCCGATTGGAGCAAGCGGAGCTCGTGTGTTGTTAACATTAGCTTACGAACTTCAACGACAAGGAAAACGATACGGACTCGCTAGTCTCTGCATCGGTGGAGGACAAGGGATTGCGATGATTATTGAAAACGTTAATTTATAAAAGAGCGAAAAGTTAAAGGAATTTATGATATGGCCCCCTTTGAGTAGACAGGTTAAAAAATAAAACCTGAAAATCAAAGGGGGTATTTTTGGTATTTTTTACGTGTAAAAAGTTCATTCTGTTGAATACAAAATGAATGACATGAACTACGCTCGCTCTTCTCGTTAACGGGGGAGCATTCGATGTTTTTCAAACTTCGCTGCCTTTGTCCATGCTTTTAAAGTTTTGATTTCTTCATTTGATAATTTTGTTTTAGTTACAGCTTCGATATTTTTTTCTAGTTGTTTAAGCGAACTTGCGCCTGGAATGATAGATGCGACAGTTGGTTCAGATAAAGAGAATTGAAGAGCTGTCTCGGTATTAGAGCGTTGACCGAGAGTTTTTATTTTTTCATTTAAACGTAATACTTCTGATTTTGTATAATTCAGTACACCTTCAGAAGGTGTTTTAATAGTGTCTTCTTCTGTTAGCGCACCTTTTGCAAGCGGACCTCTAGCAATCACACTCACTTGCTTCTCTTTCAAGAGTGGGAATAGTTCTTCTGCCCTTCGATCTAACAAACTATAAGGCAACATAATACTAACAATGTTTGAAATCGAAAGATATTTTTTAATGACGTTTGGTCTGATCGAAGATAAACCATAGTAACGAATGAATCCTTCCTGCTTTAATTCTTCAAACGCTTCGATCGTTTCTTCAATTGGATCTTGAATCGTGCCACCATGCAATTGATATAGATCAATGTAATCGATATTTAATCTCTTTAAACTCGCTTTTACTGCTTCTTTAATGTAAGTTTTTGACGGATCCCACTCCCACCCAGTTTTACCTTCTTCCCAGCGATTTCCAACTTTTGTCGCTAAAATAACGTCTTCTCGGTGATGTTGAATCGCTTCGCCAATCCACGATTCAATTTCACCAAAACCGTATAAATCTGCAGTATCAATGAAATTAACGCCTCGCTCAATAGCAGTCCGGACGATCGTTATGGCTTCATTTTTTGTTTTGAATGACATCGTTCCTAACCCAAGTTCACTTGCGTACAAATCAGATTGACCAATTTTACGTTTTCGCAACTATTAATATCCTCCTATCCAATCGAATTCTTCCTTTACTATAACAAAATTACTTTAGCTGTGAGTGAGAAGCAATCCATTCTTCAATCGTATCAAACTGTTTCATATATTTTTTCAAAAGATAGCGAATTTGCCACGCTTTTCCGACAAACGTAATTCCATTTTCTCTAATGTAAATTTTCATATTTTCACCTCTTTAATGTTTCGTGTATTGTTAAACGTTTTTTATAAAAAACTGTAAAACTTTACGAATAAAAAGTGTTTCTCCCCTTTATGAGAACGAGGCTTAGATTAGTGATGACATGATAGGCTGCATAAGCGTACGCAACAAGGATTGCTGCGTTCTTACAAAACCACTTCTTCTCGTAGAGGCTCAATGTCAAACCTTCTAAAATACGAAGAGTTCTCATAGAAGTTTTTATTCTACCCATTCTATATTGTGTGATAAACTTTATGTGTTACTTATGAGGATTAGTACAAGGAGTGTAAAACGCATGTCACACTTAAACGAAAAAACAATTGAAACTAAAACGATTTACGAAGGTAAAATTATTGAGGTTCACGTCGAAAGTGTGCAATTACCAAATGGAAAAGAAGGAATGCGAGAAGTTGTCAAACATCCTGGTGCAGTTGCCGTCATTCCAAAAATGGATGATGGAAAATATTTATTCGTAAGACAATTTCGTAAGCCACTAGACCGAACAATCGTAGAAATTCCCGCAGGTAAACTTGAGAAAGGCGAAGATCCGAAGGAAACGGCTAAACGAGAGTTGTATGAGGAGACAGGCTATACGTGCCAACAATTAAACCACATCATTTCATTTTACACGTCACCTGGATTTGCAAATGAAATCATCCATTTATACGAAGCGTCGAATTTAACAGAAGGTGTTCAACAGACGGATGAAGATGAATTTGTAGACGTTTTGAAATTAACATTAGATGAAGCTCAAAAATTGGTGGAACAGCAACAAATTATCGACGCGAAAACGGCTTATGCTGTTCTTTACTTACAAGCAAAAAAATGAAACATTATTATGCTGATTTACATATTCATGTTGGTCGTACGCTATCAGGTAAACCAGTTAAAATTACTGGCTCAAAATCGTTGACGATCGATACGATCGTGTATACTGCATCACAACTAAAAGGGATGGACCTTATTGGGGTTATCGATTGCCATGTCCCAGAAATCATTCAAGAGTTACAATCGAAAATAAACGAAGGACATTGTGTTGAACGTGACGATGGAGGGATTCAGTTTGACAGCCTTACTTTACTATTAGGTTCTGAAATTGAAATTTACGATGAACATTGTAATGGTCCTGTTCATGTCTTAGTCTTCTTACCAACGTTACAACAGATGAAACAATTTAGCGTGTGGCTATCTTCACGGATGACGAATGTCCATTTAAGTTCACAACGATTATATGAATCCGGAAAAGAGTTACAAAAAATCGTGAAAAAGCTTGAAGGGTTATTTATTCCCGCCCATGTGTTTACACCTTTTAAAAGCCTATATGGAAAAGGCGTCAAGAAATCGTTAAGTGAAGTGTTTGATCCTAATTTAATCGATGCGATCGAACTAGGATTAAGCTCGAATACTGAAATGGCAGACCAAGTGAGTGAACTTCACAATTTTTCATATGTTACAAATTCTGACGCTCATTCACCTGAGAAAATTGCACGGGAATATCAAACAATCCGAATGAAAACCCCATCTTTTGAAGAATTAAAATTCGCCTTGAACAACGTTCACGGAAGAAAAATTGGGGGTAATTACGGCTTTGATCCTAAACTAGGAAAGTACTATCGAACGACGTGCCAAAAATGCTACGCTCTAAGAGAAACATCGATGACAGTTTGTATTAACTGCGGAAATGACAAATGGGTAAAAGGTGTTTACGAACGATTACAACAATTAAAAAGCACAAATGTTCGCCCTCCTGAACGTCCGCCTTATATTCAACATATCCCTTTGGAATACATTCCTGGCATTGGCCCGAAAACGCTCGAAAAATTAAGGCTTGCATTTCGTACTGATATGAACATTTTACATCACGTTTCATACGAACAATTAATAACTGTCGTTCCCGATAAAATAGCCCGATTCATTTTAAATGCGAGAGAAGGTAAAGTGACAATTTCTGAAGGTGGCGGTGGCAAATACGGAAAAATAACATAAAGACAATCACAATCATCTAGTCATAGGCTCGTCCTTTTCCTCATACGCTTAAATAAGGCGTACTAGAAAGGGAGGACCAATCGATGAAGCATGAGATAAAAAGAATGATTCGCAATCATATTCGTGACAACCTTTCACTTTATACGTTTACAATGGTCTTAATTTTTATTGGAGTCTTTTTTGGTGCGATTATTGTTAATAGTTTAAGTATCGATCAAAAAAATGATTTATATTTATATTTAAGTCGATTTTTTGGTCAAATTTCGAATGAACCGTTGATGAGTTCATCAGATTTATTTAATCAAAGCTTTACACACTATTTAAAATATATTGGATTGATATGGATATTAGGCATTTCAGTTATTGGTTTGCCAATTATATTAATTCTATTATTTTTAAAAGGTATTGTTATAGGTTTTACGGTCGGTTTTCTCGTAAGTCAAATGGGATTTAAAGGCTTCTTTTTAGCACTCGTATCCGTACTCCCACAAAATTTAATTTTAGTTCCTGCGTTTTTAATTGTCGGTGTTACGGCACTTTCATTTTCATTACGGATGATCCGAATGCAATTAACAAAGTCGGAACCATTTGGACCACTATTCACGCGATATTCTTTAATTATGCTCGGAATTATCGTTTTAATTTTGCTCTCTGCATCAATTGAGGCATACATCTCTCCATTTTTAATGAAAGCTGTCTTTAACTTAACAAGCTAATTATAATAAATATTATTTAATAACTGCTATTCTTCACTTATAATAACAATTATAAATTGACACGATTTTTAAGTTTAGCTTATAATGTTGGTGAGTCGGTCGGAGGAGGGGGCTACGATGGAATCGAGAATCGATCGAATAAAAAAACAACTACATTCAAAAAGTTACAAATTAACACCTCAACGAGAGGCGACTGTATGTGTCCTTTTAGAGCACGAAGAAGACCATTTGAGTGCAGAAGACGTGTACCTCCTTGTAAAAGAAAAAGCTCCTGAAATTGGACTAGCGACTGTATACCGAACATTAGAACTACTAACTGAACTTAAAGTAGTTGACAAAATAAATTTTGGAGATGGTGTTTCAAGATACGATCTTCGTACCGAAGGTGCTGACCACTTTCACCACCATCTTGTTTGTATCGAATGCGGTGCAGTAGATGAAATACAAGAAGATTTACTAGGGGATGTCGAAGAGATTGTTGAAAAAGATTGGAATTTCAAAATAAAAGACCACCGTTTAACATTCCATGGCATTTGTCATAGATGTCATAACGATTAGCTAATGTTAGTTAACCTTTCTGATAATCAGAAAGGTTATTTTAGTGTGCGAGGCATGCACATATTTTATAAGGTTAAAGTCCTGAATCGCGAAGGCAGTAGTAGCGATTAGCTTAAGACAAGGGTGTCCACCGTGAGGTGGAGCCTGAAGGAAGTCGGCGGCAAATC